>DASYXX010000221.1:0-5663 GCA_035934395.1 Streptosporangiaceae bacterium | reverse complement strand
GCGGATCCGCGAGCGCCTGACCAAGCCCCGCCCGCTGGCCGTGGCCTGGCTGATGGCCGGCTGGACCGGCCTGGCCCAGCCCGTGCTGCGGATGGAGCCGGTGCTGGCCGGGGCGGCCGGGCGGCTGTCTGACCGGCTGAGCACGTGGCTGCGTCCCGCGATCGCGTGGTTGCTGGCCGCGATCAGGCCGCTGCGGCCGAGGTCGGGGATGTCGCGGCACGAGAAGCTGCGGTCCGCGCTCGCTTTCGCCGCCGCCGCCCTGATCGGGACCGTCGGCGGCCTCGCCCTCTCGGCCGGGCTGCCGGAGCGCATGTTCCAGGAGGCAAGCTCGTTCTTCTCGCCGAGCCAGGCGTCCAGCACACACGGGCACAACCTCGTGGCCAACGGCTCCGGGCCGCATGCCTTCCCGCCGGCATCAGGCGCCGGAACGCACACCAGGCACAAGTCATCGCCGGTCACGACTCCCCATGCACTCCGAAGGCTAAGGCCAGCGCGGCACCCACGGCATCGCCGACCCCCACGGCATCGCCGACCCGACCAGCACTCCCACCGCCACGCCGACCCTGAGCCCGGGCGACGCCAGTCCTTCGCCCTCCCCCAGCCACACCTCGGCAGCCGACGTCAGCTTTGACGCGCGCGGGTCGGCTCGCCCGGCTGCAGCCCCCAAGCCGACTCAGGCAGCACAATTTTGCGCCGGTGACCTGCGGCAACGCTCAGGCTGGCAACGCGGCAATCTCTTATCAGCCAAGCTCAGGCGCCTATGCCGTATCTAACCGGCAGCTGGCGGACCCTGGCCCGGCAGTGAGACCGGCTCGATTTGCCTCGCCTTCGATGCACCCTCTGGAGGGTGAGGCAGGGCCGGGCTGCGGCCCTTGGTGTGGTCGGTCAGCGGGGGCGGTGCCGGGCTCCGGCCCTTGGTGAAGGGGTAGTCGTCTACTCGGCCTGTTGTCTCGCGATTGTGCCCTGTGCTGTTTCCACCAGATTCACGCATCTGACCCGCCGGTTCTCTCGGCAGACGCTCTCGACCCCGCCATGATCGCTATACGTCTCACCTACAACGGTAACGTGGTGCCCCGATGCGGCAACACAACCGTGACCTCCTGCTTGCAAAGACCGTGCACAGGGGAAAGTGCCTTCGGCTGGGTGCGACAGGTCCTATGCTGCGCGACAGCCTCATATTCGCGCTCCAGTTACTACGATCATGAACGTGCTGTCCGGGTCGGCGCGTCGGCACGGGTGACCGCGAGGATGTCGACGGCGGTGGCGCCGGACGGGCCGCAGATCAGGGGGTTCACGTCTAGGGCCTCCAGCTCGGCGCCTAGGTCGATGGCCAGCTCGGACAGGCCGGTGATGGCCCGGACGACGGCGCCGAGGTCGGCGGGCGGCGCGCCCCGCAGGCCGGCCAGCAGGCGGGCGACCCGGAGCTCGGCGATCATCTGCCGGGCGGTCTGCTCGTCCACCGGCGGCAGGGCCACCGCGCGGTCGGCCAGGGTCTCCACCAGCAGCCCGCCCGCGCCGACGACGATCAGCGGGCCGAGGTCCGGGTCGCGGGCGATGCCCAGCGCCAGCTCGGTGCCGGGCGGCACGCTCTCACAGACCAGCACCTCCGGGCCCAGCCGCGCCGAGAGGTCGGCGTAGGCCGCGGCGAGCTCCGCCGGGCCGCGGATGTCCAGCAGCACGCCGCGGGCATCGGATTTGTGGCTGATGGCCGGCGCGGCGGTCTTGAGAACCACCGGGTAGCCGATCGACCGTGCCGCCGCCAGCGCGGTCTCGGCGTCCGCGGCCTCTCGCGCCGCGGCCGCCGCGATCCCGTACTCGCCCAGCAGTTCCAGCAGTGGCGCGCCGCCGGTGAGGCCCGCGGCCAGGAGTTCTGCGCCCCGGTCGCGCTGGGGGCGGCTGCCGTCCGCGCGCGCGGCGTCGGCCGGGACGGCTGGGGTCGCGGGGGAGCGGTTCGCGTGGGCGAGCAGGTGGCGCAGGGCGATCAGGCCAGGGCGCAGCCCTTCCAGCACCGGTATGCCGTGCTGGCGCAGCTGGGCGGCGAAGTCCGGGTCGACCGCGCCGGCCAGGTTGCCGAGCACGACCATCGGCTTGGTGCTCTGGGCCGCGGCATCCAGCACGGCCTGCGGGTAGGCGAGGTCCCCGTCGAGCTCGCGGACCAGGTCGACGGCCAGCGCGACCGCGGTGACCGCGGGGTCCTCGGCGAGCGTGATGAGCGCGCTGGCGAACAGGGCGCGGGTGTTGGCTCCGGTGCCCCAGACGTCGAGCGGGTTGGCGGGGATCAGGCCCGGGTCCAGGATCTCGGCGAGCCGGGCCTTGGTCGCCTCGGCGATCGGCGCGAACGGCACCCCGAGATCCTCGGCGAGGTCGGCGACGTGGGCCCGCTCCAGGCCCGAGTCGTGCACGGTCGCGATGCCGCCGGGCCGGCCCCGGCGGGCGCGGCGGCCGATCGCGAACAGCTCCACCGAGTCGGCGAGCTCCGCCAGGTCGCTCACCCGGTGGATGCCATAGGCGCGGGCCAGCGCCTCCCAGCCGCCGTCGCCGGCGGCCAGCGCGCCCGAGTGGGCGGCGATCATCATGCGCCCGCTCACCGAACGGCCAGCGGTGAGCAGGACGACGGGGACGTCGCGCGCGGCGGCGGAGGCGAGGACCTCACGGAGCCGGGCCGGCTCCCGGATGGCCTCGAGGACCATTGCGAGGACCCTGGTCTCCGGCAGCCCGAGCGCGTAGTCCAGGTACGACGCCGCGGTCGTGACCAGTTCCTGGCCGGAGGAGACCGCGAGCGTGTAGCCGATACCGCGGCGCGAACGCAGCATCGTGGAGAACACCGAGCCGGAGTGGGTGACCAGGGCGACCGGGCCCGCGGGCAGCGGGTCAGGCTCGGTGTAGCCGATCGCGCGCAGCCCGCGGGCCACGTTCACGAAGCCCATGCAGCCCGCCCCGCACAGCTGCATGCCCGCCGCCCGCGCGATCGCCGCCAGCCGCTCGCGCAGCGATGGCACGCCGGGCGGCAGCGGAGCCTCTGACATGGATGTACCGATGGACTCATCCTGGTGAGCATCGCGGTACATCCATGGATCGCGATCGAGCGGTGGAGCGGGTCGATGGGGTGAAAGGGGCTGACGGGGCGGCGGAAGGTGTGCGGCGGGGCCTGGGTCCGGCTGGCCCGGCTCGGCCGAGTGGGCGTTGCCGAAGATGACGGCGGAACGGTCGCCGCGGCGGGCGGCTAGCGTGAGCTGCTGCTCCAGGGCGGCGTCCGGGACGGCGAGCAGGACCAGGTCGACCGGGCCGGGCAGGTCGGCGAGCGACGGGTAGCAGCGCCGCCCGCTGATCTCCCGGTACCGCGGGTTGACCAGGTAGATGTCCGGGCGCGACGGGCTCTTGGCCACCTCCTCGGTCATCCGCTGGCCGAACGTGCCCGGCCGCGGCGACGCGCCGACTAGCGCGACGCTGCGGGCCTCGAGCATCGGCGCGAGGGAGGAGTGGAGGGGACGCGCTGGCTGGGAGTCTGCGGGCAGGGGGTTCCGTTCGGAAGGATTATGGGTTGTCATGTCCGCCGGGTGATCTTGCGGAGCTGTGCGGCTCGCCGGGCCGCCTTCTGGTCCGCGATCGCGGCGCGGGCCGCCTGCCAGCCGGGAATGCCGCAGACGCCGCCGCCCGCATGCGTGGCGGAGCTGGCGTAGTAGAGGCCGCGGACCGGGGTGCGGTAGTCGGCGAAGCCGGGCGCGGGGCGCATGTGGAACAGCTGCTCCAGCGACAGCTCGCCGTGGAAGATGTTGCCGCCGATCAGGCCGTACTCGTGCTCGAGCCGGTAAGGGCCGAGGATGTCGCGATGCAGGATCGAGGCCTTGAAGTTGGGCGCGAGCTCGTTGTAGCAGTCGATCATCCGGTCCGCGTAGGCCTCGAGCTCGGCGGTGTGCGGCTCGGTGCTCCAGTCCGACGGCACCCACTGGGTGAACAGGGACATGATGTGGCTGCCCTCGGGGCACAGCGTCGTGTCGAACGCGGTGGGGATCACGCCGTCGCTGAACGGGCGCGCGGCCGGCCGGCCCTCCCTCGCGTCCTGGAACGCCCGCTCGATGTACTCGACGCTGGGCGCCATCTCGACCGAGCCGGTGTGGTGATCCTGCAGGTCCGAGCCCGGGTCGGCGGTGAAATCGGGCAGCTCGGCCAGGGCCAGGTTGATCTTCACGACGCCGCTGCGGGTCTTCCAGTTGCTGATGTCGCGGACGAAGTCGGCGGGCAGGTTGTTCTCGCCGACGTGGTCGAGAAACGCCGTGCGGGGGTGCAGCGTGGAGACCACGGCCCGCGCGCGGATCTCCTCGCCGGTGTCGAGCACCACGCCGGCGGCGCGGTCGCCGGAGACGGTGACGCGGGCCACGCGCGCGCCAGTGCGGATCTCGGCGCCGTGACCGCGGGCTGCGCGCTCGATCGCCGCGGCGACCGCGCCCATGCCACCCTCCTGGAAGCCCCAGTTGCCCAGGTGACCGTCGCCGACGTCGCCGATCGAGTGATGGGCCATCACGTAGGCGGTCCCCGGCGCGTACGGGCCGGCCCAGGTGCCGATCACGCCGTTGACCGCGAGCGCGGCCTTCACCTGCGGCGATTCGAACCAGTCGTCGAGCAGGTCGGCGATGCTCATCGTCATCAGCCGGGTCACGTCCGCGATCGTGCGCACGTCGAGGCCACGGTGCCGCCAGGCCAGCCGGAGTGTGTCGGCGAGGTCACGGGGCCGGCGCGACCCGATCGACGGCGGCACGGTGAGCAGCAGCGGGCCGAGCACCTCCGCCAGTCCGGCCAGCCAGGCGTCCCACCGGGGCATGGCGTCCGCGTCCCGCCTGGACCACCGGGACACCTCGTCGTGGTTGCGCCGGGCGTCGTCGGCGTAGAGCTTGATCGACCCGCCCTCGGGGAACGCCTGATAGTAGGGCCCCATAGGGTAGATCTTGTAACCGTGGCGTTCGAGCTCGAGATCGTTGATGATCGTCGGCGGCATCAGGCTCATCACGTAGGAGAGCCGGCTGACGCTGAATTCGGGCGCGTCCGGCCACGGAGCCTCGGTGGTCGCGGCCCCGCCGGTCTTGTGCCTGGCCTCGAGCACCAGCGTCCTGGCTCCGGACCGGGCCAGGTACGCGGCGGAGACGAGCCCGTTGTGCCCGCCGCCGACCACGATGGCATCGTATGTCGCGGCCATGAGTCCGCCCTTCCGCGAGTTCGGTGACCTGCGGCCCGCCTGTCGTCCCAGCTGCGCTACTATTTGACTGACTGTTCAGTCTAGAAACCTGCTACGGTGTCCCACAAGAGGCCAGGAGAGATGCCGAGGAATGGCGCGATGACAGAAGCGCCCCACAATGCCGGAGAGACCGCGCTGGGCATTGCCGACCACCGGCGCGAGCAGATGCTGCGCGCCGCACTCGAGGTTATCGCCGAGCGCGGCTACGCCGACACCAGGATCGCCGACGTGGCGGAGCGGACCGGGATCAGCCCGGCCCTGGTCATCTACTACTTCAAGACCAAGGACCAGCTGCTGACCGAGGCGATCAGGTACTCGGAGGACGCCTGGTACGCCGACGGCCAGCGCCGGCTCGCCGCGCTGCCCACCGCGGCGGCGCGGGTCGAGGAGATCGTGGCGATGAGCTGCCTGCCCGAGGCCGACCCGGAGCCGC
>DASYXX010000168.1:0-5325 GCA_035934395.1 Streptosporangiaceae bacterium | reverse complement strand
TGGTCAAGCCCAACGAGCTGGCCAAGGAGGGCCCGTTCCTGCAGCGCGAGATCGACTCCACCCGGCAGGCCTACGGGGTCTCGCAGGCCCAGGTGACGCCGTACTCGGCGGTGTCGTCCGATCTGGTCTCGCAGCTATCCGCGCAGGCGTCCGCGCTGCCCGACGTGCGCGAGCTGGATCCCGGCGTGGTGTCCGCCGCGTTCCAGCAGCTTCAGCAGGTCAAGGGGTACTACACGTTCCCAGGCGTGCTCTCCGTCGACCGGTACACGGTCCCTGGGAGCCCTGTGCCGCAGGACATGATCGTCGGAGTCCGCGACATGTCCGGCCCGCCCGCGGGCCAGGGCAACTGGATCAACAGCCACCTGGTCTACACGCACGGGTTCGGGTTCGTCGCCGCGTCCGCGGACGCGGCGGCCGGCGGCGGCAACCCGTCGTTCACAGAAAGCAACATCCCGCCGACCGGGGAGCTCAGCGTGAGCCAGCCCCGGGTGTACTTCGGCCTAGGCGAGACGAGCTACGCGATCGGCCCGAGCCGCCAGCCCGAGCTCGATTACCCGAACCAGAGCTCGGGCGGCCAGGCCGACACGACGTACAACGGCGGCGGCGGCGTCCCCGTCGGCTCCGCGCTGAACCGGCTGCTGTACACGATCAAGTTCCACGAGCTCAACATCCTGCTGTCCGGCGCTATCGACGGCAACTCGAGGATCATGTACGTCAGGGACCCGCTGTCGCGGGTCGGCAAGGTCGCCCCGTTCCTGACCCTGGACGGCAACACATACCCGGTCGTGGTCGACGGCCAGATCCTGTGGGTGGTAGACGCGTACACGACCACCGACAACTACCCCTACTCGCAGCGCATGAGCCTGGATCAGGCCAGCTCGGACAGCTACACCCCGAGCGGCTCGGTCGTCGGCCCGGACGGCGAGGTGAACTACATCCGCAACTCGGTGAAGGCGGTGGTCAACGCCTACACCGGAGCGGTCACGCTGTACCAGTGGCGCGGCAGCGACCCCGTGCTCAGCACCTGGGAGAAGGCGTTCCCCGGCGTGATCAAGCCGGAGAGCGCGATTCCCCCCGACCTGCTCCCGCACCTGCGCTACCCGCCGGTCCTGTTCGAGGCGCAGCGGCAGATCCTGGCTCAGTACCACGTAACGCAGCCGTCGGCGTTCTACAGCGGGCAGAACTTCTGGGCGATCCCCACGGACCCGAGCGGCAGCTCGCCGAACTCGTCGAGCCAGCCGCCCTACTACCTGACGATGACCATGCCGGGCCAGCCCGACCCGCAGTTCTCGCTGACCACGTCGCTCACGCCGCGCGGCCGCTCGAACATGGCCGGGTTCATGGAGGTCGACAGCAACCCGCTGAGCCCGGCCTACGGCACCATCGCGGTCCTCGCGCTGCCGCAGAACACCGCGATCCGCGGACCGCAGCAGGTGCAGAACGACTTCGAGTCCAACGCCACGGTGGCCTCGAGGCTGAGCCTGCTGCGGCAGGAGGGATCGCGGGTGACCCAGGGGAACCTGATCACCCTGCCCGTCGGCGGCGGCCTGCTTTACTTCGAGCCCGTGTACGTGTCCCAGGCGGCCGTCGGCAGTTCCGGGTCGTACCCGACGCTGCAGGACATGCTGGTCTACTACAACGGCCAGGTCGGGTTCGCGCCAACGCTCACGCTGGCGCTGGAGCAGGCGCTCGGCGTGGCGACCGGCCCGGCCACCACGGGAGGCACTTCGCCGAGCGGTCACGGCGCGCCGGCGAGCGCCACCGTCCAGATGTACCTGCAGCAGGCGGAGACCTACTACAGCGAGGCTCAGGCCGCCCTGAAGGCAGGTGACTTCGCCGCCTACGGCAGCGACCTGGCCAAGATGAAGACCGCGCTGGACAACGCCCGGAAGGCTGCGCAGGGCACTGCGCCGGCCAAGCCCGCGCCCCGGGCGTCGCCCTCGCCGTCGCCCAGGCAGAGTTCGCCCTAGGGGGGACGACCCCCTTCAACCCCCCGCCGCGGAGAAAAGCGCTCCGCGATAGCAGAGGTTGCAGGTTGGCCACGCTGTTGCGGGTTGGCCAAGCTCCGGTTGCGGGCCGGCCAATCATCTGCCGCCGCCGTCCGGCGCGGGCACGGCGGCGCCGCGGAGGGCGTACGCTCGGTGCTGACGGGACATCCAGAGCAAAGCTCGCCTGCGGGGGATTGCGCACGCCCCAGCAGCCCGGCGAAGGGAGCCTGACCGGTCGTGGCGCCTCGTGTGCTTGTTGACGCGACCGCTGTGCCCGCTGATCGCGGCGCGCTCGGCCGTTACGTTGACGGGCTCGTCTGCGCCCTGGGCGAGGCCGGGGCGGACCTGGCCGTCGCCTGCCAGCGCGCGGACGAGGAGAAGTACGGGCGCCTGGTCCCGAGCGCGCGGGTCGTGGCCGGGCCGCCGGCCATCGCGCACCGGGCGGCCCGGCTCGCCTGGGAGCAGAGCGGGCTGCCGCTCGTGGCGCAGCAGGTCGGCGCCGACGTCATCCACGGGCCGCACTACTCGATGCCGCTGCGCCCGGGCGCGCCGACCGTGGTCACCATGCACGACCTGACGTTCTTCACCGAGCCGGACGCGCACAGCCCGGTGACCGGGACGGCCTACAAGGCCGCGATCCGGACGTCCGCCCGCCGCGCCACCCGGCTCATCGTCCCCTCCAAGGCCACGCGGGACGAGCTGGTCCGCGCGCTCGGCACCGATCCGACCAGGATCGACGTCGCCTACCACGGCGTCGACCACAAGCTGTTCCACCAGCCGAGCCAGACCCAGACGCGGCAGGTCTCCGACCGGCTCGGCCTGCACGGCAAGCCCTACGTCGGCTACCTGGGCACGCTGGAGCCGCGCAAGAACGTCCCCGCGCTGATCAACGGCTGGGCCGAGGCGGTGGCCGATCTCGGCGAGCCGCCCGCCCTGGTGCTGGCCGGCGGCAGCGGCTGGAGCGAGGAAGTGGACGAGGCGGTGGCCAACGTGCCCGCGCACCTGCGCCTGGTGCGGCCCGGCTACCTCCACTTCAGCGACCTGCCCGGCTTCCTCGGCGGGGCGCTGGTCGTCGCGTTCCCGAGCAAGGGCGAGGGGTTCGGGCTGCCGGTGCTCGAGGCCATGGCGTCCGGCGGGCCGGTGCTGACCACGCACCGTACCTCGCTGCCCGAGGTCGGCGGCGACGCGGTGGCCTACACCGAGCCCGACGCGGACAGCATCCGCACGGCGCTGCGGGCCCTGCTCGACGACCCGGCGCGCAGGCAGTCGCTGGGCGCCGCGGGCCACGCCCGGGCGCTGGAGTTCACCTGGGCCGCGTCGGCCGAGGCGCACATGGCGTCGTACGAGCGTGCAGCGGTGCAGGGACGCGAGTAGCCTGCCTGCTCATGTCGACTACATCGCGAAACCTTGAGGCGATCTTGCTGGTCGGCGGGTACGGTACCCGCTTGAGGCCGCTGACGCTGTCCGCACCGAAGCACCTGCTTCCCACGGCCGGCGCGCCGTTCCTCGCCCATCAGCTGGCCCGGGCCGCGAGCTGCGGGGTGACCCGCGTGGTGCTCGCGACGTCCTACCGAGCGGAGATGTTCCGCGAGCGGTTCGGGGACGGGTCGTCGTTCGGGCTGGAGATCGACTATGTCCACGAGCAGGAGCCGCTGGGCACTGGCGGCGCGATCCGCAACGCCGCCTCCGGCCTGCGCGGCGGCCCGGACGACCCCATCGTGGTGCTGAACGGCGATGTCCTTTCCGGCCACGACCTTCCCGGCCAGGTGGCCGCGCACGAGAAGGCGGGCGCCGCGGTGACCCTTCACCTGGTCGAGGTCGAGGATCCGGCGCGGTTCGGCTGCGTGCCGACCGACGCCGACGGGCGGGTCACGGCGTTCCTGGAGAAGACGCCCCATCCGGTGACCAACCGCATTAACGCCGGGTGCTACGTGTTCCGGCGCAGCGCGATCGATGCGATACCCGTCGGCCGGGTGGTGTCGGTCGAGCGGGAGACCTTCCCCGGGATGATCGACTCGGGGGAGCTGGTCCTCGGCTACCCCGAGACCGCGTACTGGCTCGACGTCGGCACGCCCGAGACGTTCGTTCGCGGTTCGTGCGACCTGGTGCTCGGCAACCTGGCGTCGTCGGCGCTGCCGGGCCCGGCCGGGGAGTCCCTGGTGCTGCCCGGCGCGGTCGTCAAGCCGGGCGCGAAGCTGTCGGGCGGGACCGCCGTCGGGGCCGGCTGCCAGGTGGACGCGGGCGCGGAGGTCGAAGGCAGCGTCCTGTTCGACGGCGTGACCGTCGGAGTCGGCGCGACGATCCGGAACAGCGCGGTCGGCCGCGACGTGCGGATCGGCGACGGGGCGGTCCTGGACGGCGTCGTGATCGGCGACGGGGCCGGGGTCGCGTCCGGCAACGAGCTCGCCCGCGGCCTGAGGGTCTGGCCGGGTGTGGAGCTCGGCCCGACCGCGATCCGGTTCTCCACCGACGCCTGACGCGCAGCCGTGGCGTCACCCTTAGAGTCGGCGGCCGCTGCGCCGCTGACCCGCGAGTGGAGCCCGCCGTATCCGGTGGACGTGCGGCTGGTCCTGTCCGTGCACTCGCGGGGGCCGCGCGATCCCGCCTACCGCGCCGACGCCTCCGGCGCGGTCTGGCGGACGGTGTTGACGCCGGACGGCCCCGGCACGCTTCGCGTGGCCACTCGCGCTGGCGTCCGTTACATAAATCTTGGATCGCCCGCGGTCATCACGGCCGCAGCGTGGGGACCTGGCGCGGGCTGGCTGCTGGAGACGCTGCCTGCGCTGCTCGGCGAGCACGACGACCTGGCCGGTTTCGTGCCGGTGCACCCTCTGCTGCGGGAGATGGCGAGCCGGCATCCCGGCGCCCGGGTCGGCCGGTCCGGGCGCGTGCTCGAGGCCCTGGTCCCGGCGGTCCTCGAGCAGAAGGTGGTCGGCGTGGAGGCCCGCCGGGCCTGGCACTACCTGCTGCGCCGGTTCGGCCAGCCCGCCCCGGGACCGGCCCCGGCCGGCATGCGGGTGTTCCCGGACGCCCGGACCTGGGCGCGGATCCCGTCCTGGGAATGGCACCAGGCCGGCGTCGAGCCTGGCCGGGCCGCCGCGATCGCGGGAGCGGCGCGGGCGGCGGCCCGGCTGGAGGAGATCCTCACGATGGCGGCCGGCGACGCCGACCGAAGGCTGCGGGCGCTGCCCGGCGTCGGCCCGTGGACCTCGGCCGAGGTCCGGCAGCGCGCCTGCGGCGACGCGGACGCGGTCTCGGTCGGCGACTACAACCTGCCCGCCGTGGTGGGCTGGGCGCTGGCCGGCCGGGTCGTCGACGACGCCGGGATGCTGGAGCT
>DASYXX010000151.1:0-5171 GCA_035934395.1 Streptosporangiaceae bacterium | reverse complement strand
ATGAGGCAGGGAATTGCCCAGCGTCTCGTAGTTCATCTTGAGCGGCTGGTACACGGCGATGAGCGCGCGGGCGACGGTGAGCACCTCGGCCCAGTAGCCCGCCGCCTCGGCCTCGGACAGCTCGGTCGGCTCGCTCACGTGACGCCCCCGCCAGATGACGACCGTGTAACCGCGCTGCACGTCGCCGCGCTGGAGGTAGGAATCCGAGTACCGGCCCTCGTGAATGCGCACGCCGAACGCGTCCGACTCGGGCCGCCCTTGCTCGCACATCGCGCAGCCAATTCCGCGCACCAGGTCGGCCCAGTTGGCAGGCCACTCACTCATCCGCTCACTCCGCTCCGGGGCTCGCCGATCATCGAGCGGATACCCACACTGACACATCCACACGACTGCCGAGTGGCGGCGCCTGTCCGGCCGCCGACCGTTATGCGCCTTTCGCCGTTTCCCGCGCGGCCTGCCTGTGTGGTCGATGGGCCACCCACACCCATAGAAGGTGGTCGATGGGCTATCGACGACAATCCAACGGGGACTGCGCGGCCCAGGCACAGGCCGCAGGCGCGAGCCACCGCAGCAGCCACATCAGCCTGCGCCGGACCCACACCAGCCCCGACCGCAGCAGGGCCCCTGCCCTCCCAGGGCCCTCCCGCATCGCCTGACCGCGGAGGTCAGGGCCGGCTTGGCCAGGTCAGGGGGTTGGTGCGCGACAATTCCTGTGTGCTGCTGAGTGATCTCGTTGACGCGTCGGCCGCCGTGGCCGGCACCTCCGCTCGCAGTGCCAAGATCGAGCAGATCGCGGCGCTGCTCCGCCGGGTGCCCACGGGCGAGGTAAAGGTCGCGGTGGCCTTCCTGTCCGGGGAGATACTGCAGGGGCAGATCGGCGTCGGGTACGCGGCGCTGAGCGGGCTGCTCCGCTTCGGACCCGCCGGCCGTGACGATCCCGCGGCCGCGGAGGCCCCGGCCGCCGAGCCGAGCCTTACGCTGGCCGACGTCAACGTCGCGTTCGACGCGATCGGGGCCATCACCGGGCCTGGCTCGCAGGCAGAGCGGCGGAGGCTGCTCGGCGAGTTCTTCGGCCGCGCCACGGAACGCGAGCGGGAGTTCCTGGTCCGGCTGCTCACCGGCGATCTCAGGCAGGGCGCCCTCGAGGGCATCATGACCGACGCGGTCGCCAAGGCGGCCCAGGTCCCGGCGGACGAGGTCCGGCGGGCGCACCAGCTGGGCGGCTGGCTGCCCGAGGTGGCGCAGGCCGCGCTCGGCGGCGCGGCCCCTGGCGACGCCGGGGCTGACCATGACGCCGCCGGGCCGGAGGGGCGCAGCAGGGAAGATGCCGGACCGGAGGACGACGGCGCGGACGGCGGAACCGACGACGGCCGCGATCTCGCGGTGCGCCGGGCGCTGGCGGCGCTGCGGGGCTTCATGCTGCGCGTAGGCCGGCCGGTCCGGCCGATGCTCGCCGCCTCGGCCCCGGACATCGCCGCCGCCCTGGAGCGGATCAGCCCCGCCGCGGCGGAGTGGAAGATCGACGGCATCAGGATCCAGGTGCACCGGGCCGGCGATCAGGTGGCCGTGTTCACGCGCACGCTGGACGACATCACCGCGCGGGTGCCAGAGATCGCGGAGGCGGCCCTGACGCTGCCGGTTGCCTCCGCGGTGCTCGACGGGGAGGCGGTCGCGCTCGCGCCGGACGGACGGCCGCGCCCGTTCCAGGTGACCGCGGCCCGGACCGCGAGCCAGACCGACGTCGGGCGGCAGCGGGCGGAGACCCCGCTCACGCCGTTCCTGTTCGACTTGCTGCACCTCAACGGCGCCGACCTCATCGACGCGCCGGCCAGCGAGCGGCAGCGCCTGTTGTCCCAGGTCGTGCCCGTCGCCATGCTCACGCCCCGCATCGTCACCGGCGATCAGGATGTGGCGCAGGCCTTCTTCGCGGATGCGGTCGCCCGGGGGCACGAAGGCGTCGTGCTGAAGTCCCTGGACTCGCCTTACCGGGCGGGCCGCCGGGGCAGTGAGTGGATCAAGGTCAAGCCGCGGCACACGCTGGACCTGGTGATCCTCGCGGCCGAGTGGGGTCATGGCCGGCGCCGCGGCGTGCTGTCCAACCTGCACCTCGGCGCGCGCGATCCGGACACGGGCGGGCTGGTAATGCTGGGCAAGACGTTCAAGGGCCTGACCGACGAGATGCTGGCCTGGCAGACCACCAGGCTGCTCGAGCTGGCCGACCCGCCCGTCGCCGGACAGGCCGATCGCCGCGAGGCGTTCGGGGTGGTGCGGGTGCGCCCGGAACTCGTCGTGGAGATCGCTTTCGACGGGGTCCAGGCGAGCCGCCGCTACCCGGGCGGCCTGGCCCTCCGCTTCGCCCGCGTGATCCGGTTCCGGCCGGACAAGAACCCGGCCGAGGCCGACACGATCGGCACGATCCGCGAGATCTGGGCCCGGGGAGCGGCCGACGAGGCGTGAGGCCCGCGGCAGGGCACGGCCGCCCGAGGGCCAGCGGGCGGCCGTCCAGGTCGGGCACGGCGGAGGCGGCCCCTCAGCCATGCCCGGCGCCGGGACGTTACAGAGAACTCAGCCATGCCAGGCGCCGGGACGTTACTGAGAAATCGTCTGCCGGGCAAAGATAGAGTCAACTCAGCAGGCACCGGGGCAGGTTATCGAGCATTTCGGGTAGCCTCCGGAGGCCTGCGAATTGGGCGAGAGCGATTGAAATGCGGGCGGGGGCAGGGCGGAGACGGGTGTGACGACAGCGACCACCGGCTCGCCCGCCGCACCTCAGGCCCGGCTCGCCGGTTCCGCGCTGAGCACCCGCATCCTCGGCTGGTTCGCCGCGGCGGCCATCGTCGCCTCGGTGCTGCTGATGATCGCGATCTCGGCGGCCGGGCCGAGCATCGTGGTTCCGGCGCTCCCGCGGACCTGGCCGGTGCCGCCGCTGTGGTTCCGGCTGCACCCCTCTCAGGTGACGGCCACGGTGGCGATCTACGTCGCGATCGTCCTCGGAACGGCCGGGGTCGGCTGCGGCCTGGTCGCGGTCCGGCGCGGCGCCCGGCCGGGCCCCCGGCTGCTGCTGGCCGGGGCGGTCAGTGCGGTCGCCACGGTCGCCGTGCTGGCCGTGCTGCCGCCCGCAGGATCCAACGACAGCCTGTCCTACGCGACGTACGGCAGGATCGCCGTGCTCGGCCACAACCCGTACGTGATGACGCCCGTTCAGCTCCGCCGGAGCGGCGATCCGGTGGGCCGGCAGGCGCCGCGCAACTGGCAGAACGATCCCTCGCTGTACGGGCCGGTGGCGACTGCGACGGAGTGGGTGGCCGCGAAACTGGGCGGCACCTCGATCGCCTCTATCGTCTTCTGGCTGAAGCTGCTCTACGCGGCGGCGTTCGGCGTGATCGCGCTGGCGCTCGACCGGCTGCTGCGCGGCGACCCGGAAGCCCGCGCCCGGGCGCATCTGCTGTGGACCGTGAACCCGCTGATGCTGTGGGCGGTGATGGCCGGCGCGCACGTCGACGGGCTGGCCGCCGCCCTCGGGCTCCTCGGCCTCCTCGTCGCCCGGCCGACGTCCCCCGACGAGAGGCTCGAGCCGGCCCGCGCGCTCGCGGCGGGCGTGCTGGTCGGGGCGGCCGCCGGGGTCAAGGCCCCGCTGGCGCTGCTCGGGGTCGCGCTGGCCTGGTCGGCCAGGCGCTCGGTCAAGACGATGGCCGCGGCCGCCGCGGGAGCCGCGCTGGTGCTGGTGCCCGGGTACCTGATCGCCGGGCGTCCCGCGCTCACTGACCTGCTCACGCGTAGCAGCAACCTGGTGACGTTCGACAGCTTCTGGCGGCTGTTCTACGCGCCGTTCGGTTACTCGTCCGAGCCGGCCGGCCTGGAGCAGATCGCGGTCGTCGCCTGCCTCGCGATGGCCGCGCTGCTGGCGTGGCGGCTGCCGCCGGGCCCGCGCGGGCTGCCGGCCATCCGGCCGGCCCTGGCCCTGACCCTGGCCTGGCTGCTGGTGTGGCCGCTGCAGCGCCCCTGGTACGACGCGATCGCGTTCTGCCTGCTGGCCGTCTTCCCGGCCACCAGGCTGGACTGGGTGATGCTGATCCGGGCCGTGCCCGCGGCCTTGGCCGTCGCGACAGGCGCCGGAGGCGGCGGGCGCGGGCGCCCCGCGTGGCTGGCGCAGCTGTCTAGTTTCATCGGGAACACGCTGTCCCCTGACGTCCGGCTCGCCGCGGCGCTCGCCGTGGTTCTGCTATGCGTGACCGCGGCCTGGGGGCTGTCGCGGCCGCCGCCCGGCGTCCTCGCCGCGGAGCCGGCCGACCCGTTGCCGGCCAGGCGCGGCAGCTAGCCACGTGGCGGCAACCAGGAGCCGGAGGGTCATCATGCGGACGGTCTGGTTGAACCAGGACGGTTCGTGGCACACGACGCTGCGCGGCCGGCAGGTGCTCGCGGACCCGAGGATCAACAAGGGGACGGCGTTCAGCGACCAGGAGCGCCGCGACCTCGGCCTCACCGGGCTGATCCCGTCGGGCCACCTGACGCTGGACGGGCAGGCCTCCAGGGTGTACGCGCAGTACCGGGAGCTGACCGGCGACCTCGCGCGGAACGTGCTGATGAACGAGGTCCACGATCGCAACGAGGTGCTGTACTACCGGCTGCTGAGCAGCCACCTCACCGAGATGCTGCCGATCATCTACACCCCGACGGTCGGGCAGGCTATCGAGCGCTACAGCCACGAGTACCGCCGGCCGCGCGGGGTATACCTCTCGGTCGATCAGCCGGAGCTGATCGAGACCTCGCTGTGCGCGCCGGGGCTGGGCCCTGGCGAGGTGGACCTGATCGTGGCGACCGACGCCGGGGCGATCCTCGGTATCGGCGACTGGGGGGTCGGCGGGATGAGCATCGCGGTGGGCAAGCTCGCCGTGTACACGGCGGCCGGCGGCATCAGCCCGAACCGGGCGCTGCCGGTGATGCTCGACGTGGGCACCGACCGGCAGAGCCTGCTCGACGACCCGCTGTATATCGGCAACCGCCACACCCGGGTGCCCGTCGACGAGTATGACCGGTTCCTCGACGCGTTCGTCGCGGCCGTCGGCAAGCTGTTTCCTGACGCCCTGCTGCACTGGGAGGACGTCGGGGTGAGCAACGCCCGGCGGCTGCTGGACCGCTACCGCGACCAGCGGCTCTCGTTCAACGACGAC
>DASYXX010000142.1:0-5605 GCA_035934395.1 Streptosporangiaceae bacterium | reverse complement strand
CCTTGCCGGGCTTGGCCGACTCGGAGGCCTTCTCCTTCTTCGCCGCCTTGGCGGTCTTGGCGGCCTTGCGCGCGGCGTCCCGCGCGTCCAGCGCAGCGATGACAGCCGCGTTGATGTCGGCCTGGTTGATCGACGGGGCAGCCGCGGTCGTCCCGGCCGCCGTCTCGGTGGTGGTCTCGCCCATGGCGGGATCCTCCGTTTCCTGTGCTGTGGCGTCCGGGCTGGCCGCCGGGCTAACAGATGCCTCGGTCTCGGTGACCTCGGCGCGGGTCTGGTCGGTGCGGGCTTCCGCGATCACGTCATCCAGCGACTCGGCCGACTCGCCGCGGAGCGCGGCCATGATCCGGCGGGTCAGATCAGCGGTACCGTCGTCGTTGTCGAACTGGTCCGTGGTATCCGCCGCATCGCCGGCGTCGCTGTCCGTGTCGCTGCCGGGGCCTACGCCGTCGACGTCGATGTCGCCGTCCATGTCCGGGTCCATCGCCTTGAGCGCGTCACTGGCAGCCTGAGCGGCAGCACACAGGATCACCTCAAGGTCAGCCGGGTCGATGCAGTACGAGCACAGCTCGACGTTCAGCGGGCCGTTCGTCGCGCAGATCCGGAACGACCCCGCCGTCGACGCAGGCACGGCACCGTCGTAGTACTCGGCCAGAGCCTCGGTGACCTGCTCGGCGGGCCAGATCACCCAGCCTTCGTCGGTGACCTTCGCGCCGATCCGCGACATGGCGGCCTTGATCCGGCCCTTGATCCGCTTCAGCTGGTTCGAGGTGTACTGCTTGGCGTTCTTGGCCTGGTTTATGTACGACCAGGCCGCACGGACGTGTTCCGGGTCGATCGGGTACCGCTTGACCCCGTTGCCGCCCTTGGCCGGCTTCCCGTTCGCGTCCAGATAGCCCGGGTCGGCGTAAGGGACCGCGGCCCCGTACGGCGCCTTCGCCTCGGCGGTGGCTGCCTGGCAGGTGACGCACAGGCCCCCGGCGAGCACATGCGGACGCTCAGGCAGCAGGCCGCCAGTCCCCTCGACGGCGGCCGGGGTCGTCTCCTCGGTGATGGCGGTCACCAGCACCTCCTGCACTGACTCGGTGATCAGGACTGGGTCGCTGGTCTCGGACGCGCCGCCCCTGGCCCACGCGAACGTGTCGATCCGCGCGCCGGTCACACCGGGCTTGTGAGTGAAGTCCAGCCCGTCCAGGGCCAGCCCCTCACCCTGCTCGGCCAGATCCCCGTCCGGCGCCCTGACCTGCCGGACCTTCCCGAGCCACCGGCCCCGGATGGAAACGCCCTCGAGGAACGCGGGCTTGCGGTCGCTGGTGTCAGCGAGCTTGGCGATGTCCCGGCCGGTCTCGGTGTCGGGGATGCCGGCCTGCCACCGGATCCGGCCGTCGTCGGTCAGGGTGACCTCGCGCAGCGTCGCAGCGATCCGCAGGCTGTCGTCCCCGGCGTCGTGATGGGAGAGCATGACCATCGGCTCGTCGCCGGCGGCGAGGCGTTCCTGGGCGAGCTTGACGGCACCGCGGATGTGCTCGGCGGTGTACCAGCGGCGGTTCTTGGAGACGCCGGGGGCGAGCGCGTAACCGCCGATCGTCGCGATCGTCTTAGCCATCCCGCCTCCTCACCGCCGCTGGCCTGGTCAGACGTAGCCGAGTGCCAGCGCCCCGGCGGTAGCCGACGCGTTGGTGACGACGATGCCGTTGAACACCGGCAGGTCGACCGGGATCACGCCGCCGACCACGTTGTTCGCGCCGGCCACAGTCAGCGCCCACAGCACGTTCCCGGACGCGGCGGAGGCGCTGTCGTAGATCGTGATCGTGGAGGACACGCCGACCAGCGCCGTGATGATGTGGACCCGGCACAGCCGGCCGGGGACCGCGGAGACGACCAGGGTGCCCTGGCCGAAGGCGTAGTTGGCGTTGAGCCGGGCGACGGCAGGCTTGCCGATGTCGTCGTAGACCGCGACGAGGGCGTTCTGGGCCATGACCAGCCCCTTTCCAGTGTCGAAGAGTGAGGAGGGGGCGGGTCAGGCGTAGCCGACCGCGAGCGTGCCGGTCCCGGCGAACGACGCGTAGATCCCGGCCAGCGCCGGCATGTTCACGTCGTACACGGTGCCGACCACGGCGGAGGCCGGGACAACGAACAAGGTGTTGCCGGAGTTCGTCAGCGCGTTGTCGAAAAACGTGACCGCCGCGGACGGCGCGACGGTGACGATGATCTTGATGAGCCGGCCGGGTGCGGTCTTGATCACCCCGGTCGCGGTCGGGAACGCGGACTTGGAGGCGACGATCGGGATACCGGCGTCGTCGTTCTCGGTGACGATCTGGTTGTTGGCCATGACGGCAGCGCCCCTTTCGGGATCAGGCGGACAGGAGAAGGGCGGCCGTCAGCGGCCGTGGAGCGGTAGTACGCGCCTCTGTCGGAATCGAACCGCTACCGCACGGCAGGACACGGAATCCGTCTTGACCCCTGCCAGCAGACCCGCCGGGGAGAGGCTGGTTAACGGGCCCAGACCTCGACCTCGACCCCGTTGAACACCGGGGTCGTGCCCGTGATCGTCCACGCCACCTGGCCCCATTCGGCGAGAGCGATGTACGTCCCGGCCGAGCCGGAGTGCCGGCCGACCGCCAGGAACTGGGCCGTTATCGCCGTCGAGGTGGCGGTGATCGCGGTCATCTTGAAAGCCGCCGGCTGGAACAGGTTCCCCAGATCATCGAAGAACCCCAGCTGCAGCGTCAGGGACGGGGTGGTGCCGGTGACTGTGCCGGCGACGTAGGCGGTCATCGTCAGGTCATCGACCCACCGCAAGTCAACCGGGGTGCGGTAGGTGAAGTCCGTGCTGGGCGACCAGTTGCCGGAGCTGCCCGATGCGGTGAGGGTGGTGCCGAAGCCGGACCGGGCCAGGGACCAGATCAGGGTGCCGCGGTCACCGAGTGCACTGCCCATCAGGTCGCCTCCCGGTCAGTCATCGCCAGCCAGCCAACTAGCCAGCATCCACGCAGGAAGCCCGGAAGCAGCAGATAGCCAGCACCTGCAATTCGGATGGGCCAGGTACGGGGGGACGTCCTGCGGCGCATACGGGCCGCCGGCCGTGTTGTCCTGGCAGATGATGCAGGCGCTTGGCTCGCTGTTCCAGTCGATAAGAACCGTGACGCCGCTGTCGGAACTGCCCGGCGGCGGCTGCGAGGCCCGGCCGAACAGCGAGAGCGCCCCAGCGCCCATGGCCGTCCAGAACACGTCCCCGGCGACCTGCCGCACCGATCTGGCGTTGTCCGTCGCGTCCTTGACGGCGGCGGTCATGTCCTGCTCGCTGCCGCTGTCACCCTGGACTGCGGCGAGCCGGCGCCCGGCCGCTGCCGCGGCAGCGTCAATCAGCCGGGTCGCCGCCTGCGCCGCCTGCCGGCTGATCGTCTGATCGCCAGCGAGGCGCTTGTACGCGGCTTTGAACGCCTTGTCGATGCGGAATCCGGTGCGGCCGAGCTTGGATGCGGCCAGGGCGAGCGCGCCCGCCTCACCCTCGGCCATTCCTGCACGGATCGCGTTCGCGAGCGCTGTCACGAGGGTGTCGTACCCGTCGGCCCGGTACACGCCGGCGAGCCACGCGGCGGCAGCGGCGATGCCGGTGTCCTGCCACCATCGCCGGTCCGGGTCTGTGGTCTCGCCGTGCTGGCCGATTGCTAGCCGGTACCGGCGGGCCAGATCGGCAGGGTCGAGGGCGGCCAGGCATGCGCGCCAGGCGGCGAGGATGGCCCGCTCGTGCTTGACCTGGAGGCGTTCGCGCCGGTCATAAATCGTCTGCCATGCCCCGGTCAAATGCCCGAGCTGCAGGCTTACTTCGAGCACGCCTGGGTCGTGCTGGTGCTCACCAGCGAGGGCGACAGCGGCTGTCAGGCCCGCATGGACCCGGTTCGTGTACGGGGCTTCGGTGAGAGCCCAGCCGGCTAGGTACGCCTCGGCTGCGGCCTCGGCCATGCGCGCCGGGTAGAAGATGTCGCAGGTGCCGCCGGGGTCGATCGGCCCTTCAACGCGGGTGCAGGCCCGGTCCCGGTACATGATGCAGGCGTCGCAGCGGCGGGCCGGATCGGTCGAGAGCCGGTAGTAGACGGCCTGCTGGGGCAGCTTGGTCACTTCTTGAGCCCGAGTTGCTTGCACACCTCGCGCCAGTCAGAGAAGCGGGTCACCCCGTCCGGCGGCTTGCCCTGCGGAGTCCAGGGCCGCGGCGGCACCCATACCTGCACGCCCGGCCGGGCGAACGCTTCCTTGGCCGGGTCGTCGTCGATCAGCACGGCCGGGTTGCCCTTGCCGTACGGGTCCAGCAGCGGGCCTTTGTTCCCCGGCCCGACGACGGCCAGTATGCCGTACGGGACTTGCCAGTACTTCAGCCAGGCCGCGGTCAGGTCCCGCAGTACCGGGTCCCGCTCCGTCGCGATCGTGACGGCGTAACCGGCTTTGGCTGCCTTGGCCAGCACCCGGATAGCGCGGGTGTCCGGGGCGAGGTTCGCGGCGATGACGGCCTTGTTCGCCGTGACCCACTGCTGCTGGCCGGGCGTGAGGCTGGCAGTGAAGGGGTAGGCCGAGGCTGAGTCGGCTAGCAGGTAGCTGGTCCCGAACCGGGCGTTGACGGCGAGTATCGTGCCCTCGGGCTGGAAGGCGAGGACACCGTCCACGTCGCAGAACAGGGCGGGCAGCGACTTGGGCACCGCTCACCTGCCCCCCGGTGCTACTCGGTGATCTCCGCGCTGGTGTCCGGCTCGCCGCGCATCAGCTTCTCCAGGTCAGCCCGGAACGCGCCCGCATGCTTCTCGGCCAGGGCAGCCAGGGCGTGGAGCCGTTCCAGGTCAGGTGCCACATCGACAGTGATCGTCTCGGGGTAGACCCTGGCCACGGGTCAGTCCACCCGGGCGGGCCAGTGCCACGTGCCCGGTCCGTCGCCGGGAAGCCGCGACGTCGCCCAGTAGGTGTCGTTGCCGTCGAGGTGGACCTGGAGGTTCACGGTGCCCGCCGGCTCGCGCCAGTCGCGAACGACCATAGCGGGGAACTCGTCACCTGCGGCTACGTCGTTGCCGTAGTGGGCGATGTGACCAGTGGCCGGCGGCGTTCCCGGCTCGTGCGGATGGCTGTGGCTGGCCTCGAAGGCGCGGTAGTCGCCGCGCCGCACGTTGATCGCGGCGGCATCGCCTTCGCTCAGCGTGTAGTGGACGATCCTGCCGATGCTCGGCTTCAACCGATCTCCTTCGAGAGAAATGCTGCCGCCTTGGCCGCGGTAAGCCCCACGTCAAGGTCTTCGGGTTCGAGGGCGGCGTACGGGTTGCCGTCGTCCCGGTCCCCGTCGCCGTCGCCCGGCTGCTCGCTCACTGACGGACCCGCATCTCAGCGACGAGGAACGGGAACGTGCCCGTGGCGATGCCCTTGCTCATGTCGCCGTCACGGAGGTACACGACCTCGGCCCATCCGCCATCCGGCTTAGGCTGACGCTCCAGATCCAGCAGCGGCTGGCCGCCCTGGTCGGTGAAGATGGTCAGCCAGCAGGTGATGACGCCCGCCGCGTCCGCGGTCACGGCCGGGATGCTGAGCTTTTCCACGGTCGTGACGAGCTTGCCGGTCTCGGCGTTGA
>DASYXX010000385.1:0-15505 GCA_035934395.1 Streptosporangiaceae bacterium | reverse complement strand
ATCAGCTCGGTGCCGTCGGGCTGGCCGCTGGTGGTGGGCGTGTGGTTGAACCAGATGTCATAGGCCACGTCATAGTCGCTGCGGCCGCCGGGCTGGGAGGTGCTCCAGCTCGTCGTCACCGTCCCCGGATCGGTCAGCGTGCTCACCCGGACGGGGTTGGCTGCCAGCCCGC
Source organism: Streptosporangiaceae bacterium (assembly GCA_035934395.1). Lineage (GTDB taxonomy): Bacteria > Actinomycetota > Actinomycetes > Streptosporangiales > Streptosporangiaceae > JASHPR01. The sequence goes on along the minus strand of DASYXX010000385.1, from coordinate 15,333 downwards.
CCTGGGTGCAGCTGCCCCAGTGGCAGCCCGCATAGATCGACGGGTAGCCGCCGGGTGCGCTGTTGGTCGCGTTGCTGATCGACGAGTTCGCGACTTTGAAGTCGGCGCCGCCGTCGGTGGTGATGCTTTCCGGCGCGCTAGAGCCCCACTCGTTGTTCTGCACGGTATAGGCGCCGCCGGCGACTGGCGCGCTGTGCGAACCGGTCAGCACGGTGGTGGATGCGTGCGCGCTGGCCGCGGCCGGCATGGTCAGCGCCGCAGCACCTGCTATAGCCGCGCCCAATGCGGCCGCCAGCGCCGCACGTCCTCCCCTGAGGGCTGATGGCCTTAGCAGCGCTTCGGCCTGCTGAAGGTGACCAGATCGCTCACCGCTTCGCGACACGCGCTGATGCCGATGCCCGGGGGGGAATGTCATGACACGCTCCTGGCCTGCTGATCACGGTTGTCCTTCCTGCCCCCCCGGGCCAGGCTCAGCTGCGGCCTGGCGAGGCGCCCCGGCGGCAGGGGCGTTTCGTGACCCTGGCTGCCATGAGCGCTCGATCCGAATGCGGTACGAATAAGCCGGAAGCGTAACGCGGATTTCCACGCAGCAAGTCACTTATGTAGAAATCCGCGCTATAAACAAGCAGACCGGGAAGTCGCTATACGAGTGACAGGCCTTTGCCTACACCAACGGGCCGGCCATGTTCTACCTCAATTGAGGTAGCGAGAGATTTGCGAGCAACCGCTAACGCGACCAACCTGACCGGCTTCATTAGCCGGACACTCGTCCACTAGATCCTTCGCCTTGTCTTCGGCCGGTAGCGCTGCGCTAGCGCGGCCGTGTTAGCGCAGCGCTACCGCTCTGCGGCAGCCTCGTCGCGCCGGCACACATGCCAGATGTCGGCCGACGATCATCAAGCCAATGAGCAAGAGAGGTTAGGAGAGACAATGACGCTTGCACGACTTCGCAGGCCCGCGCTCGCGGTCACGTTCGGGGCGGCCGCCGTGGCGGTACCGCTGTTGAGTCTCGCGGCACCAGCCCAGGCGGCCGCACCGGTGAACGGAGGTGGCCGCTGGATCGCGGCTGCCAATTCCACCGCTCCATCTGTGATCAACAGCACGAACACCGCGGGCTACCTGGCTTCGGTGACCCGGGGGTCGGCGACCTCTTCGGCGACGCGGTTCACGGTGCCCAGGATCTCCTGTACCCACACCCCCGTGGACCGCGCCATCACGATCGAGGCCAGAGTGCAGGTAAACAACGGAAGCTCCTTCTCGGCCGCCGTCCTATTCGCCGGATGTTCCGCTGGCAGCGCCGCGTATTTCCCGGCGCTGATCATCAACGGGAACGAGGTCAACTACAACACCTCAGCCCGCCCAGGTGATCTCATCGAGGTCTCCGTCAAGGTGACTACCACGGGCACCACGGTCCAGGTCACCGACGTGACCACGCACGTCACGAAGAAGCGCACGGGACCCGGCGCGAGGTCCAGCGACGCGTTCATAGGCAACTTCGGCGTGCGCACCAGCAACGGGACTCACCTGGGCGTCCCCGCCTTCGGGACCATCATCTTTGCCAACTGCCTCGTCGACGGGCGAGCTCTCGCCCGCTCGCATCCTCTGCGCGTCCAGCGCGTGACCGGCCGGACCGTCCAGATCGCCACCGGGCCGCTGTCGCCGAGGGGCTTGGTGTTCGCCACGCACTACAAGCACTTCTAAACGCCGGCCGGCTGCCAGGGGCGGGTCCGGCGGTCCGCCGGGTACGCCGCTGCGAGGGCCGGGACTGCCGGATGCTGTTCCTGCCCGCCAACCCCCGGCGCCGCTGGTGCACACCCGACGTGTGCGGCAACCGCGCCCGCGTCGCCCGCTACTACCAGCGGCACAAGGACTGAACCATCGGCTCAGCGGACGGCCAGTTGGCGACGGGGAGGCTAGGTCATCCTCAGCTTTACCAGCGGATCGTGGGTCAGGCCGGTGCGTGAGTCGGGCCTGGCGCGCAAGCTCGGAGGAATCCGCGCAGGGCATCGTTGAACTGCTGGCGGGCCTCGAGGTTGGGGAGATGGCCGACGCCATCGATCACCAGCAGTTCAGGGTGTTTCAGGCTGGAAACGATCGTGGCGGTCACCGCGGCATCTGACCATGGATCGGCTGAGCCCGCGCAGACGAACGCGGGCATGCCGAGCCGCGCCAGGACAGGCCGGTAATCTGGCCGCTCAGCCCGGCCGCGTAGTGCGGCCGCCGCGCCAGCAGGCGATGTCGCGGACATCATCGCGTCGATGCGGGTACGGATGGCCTGTGGGCATCGCGGGCCGTACAGGCCGGTGTGCATGTAGTCCACCAGGACGGCCATCCCGTCCCGCTCGACCGCATCGGCGCGCTGGCGCCGGATGAGGCTCTCCTGCGCTGTCACCGGCTCGGCGGTGGTGGCCACCAGGCCGATGGCCCAGTACCGCTGCGGTTGGGCCGCGGCCAATTCCATGGTCACCAGCCCGCCCATGCTCAGCCCGACCACCGCCGCGCGGCCGACGCCGAGCTCGTCCAGCAGGTCTTCGATATCGGCCGCGTACTCACGCATCAGGACCACCCCCGGCTTGACCGGGCTCTCGCCGAAGCCGCGCAGGTCAGGCGCGATCAGGCGGAAACCGTCACGCAACGCGGCCAGCTGCGGCTCCCACAGGGTGCGATCGAACGGGTGGCCATGAATCAGGACCACGCAGTCACCGCTGCCGACGTCGTCGTACGCGAGTCTCATCCCGCCTGCTCCGTCCTATCCGGCTGCCCGGCACCCGCCAGGCCAGGAGCTGGAAGGTTATCCTCCCCGGTCCGTAGCGAGCGCCGGGCTGGTAAGAACATCGTGGACCTCTGGGCCTTGCGGATTTCCCGCAAGACCCGTTCAGTAGGTTCAGGGACGCGATCCGCAACCTGCCCGCTCGCTCACCGGGAGCACACGATGAACATTGACGATCTCATCCTGGTGTCGGTCGACGACCATGTCGTCGAGCCGCCGGACATGTTCGACGGCCACATCCCGGACAGGTACCGGGACCAGGCGCCCAAGGTCATCACGCGGGAGGACGGCACCGACGCGTGGGTGTTCGAGGGGCAGGAGGCGACGAACGTCGGCCTGAACGCGGTGGCCGGCCGCCCGCCGGACGAGTACGGCGTCGAGCCCACCAAGTTCAGCGAGATCCGCCCCGGCTGCTACGACATTCACGAGCGCATCCGGGACATGAACGCCAACGGCCTGCTCGCGTCGCTGAACTTCCCGTCCTACCCGCAGTTCTGCGGCCAGTACTTCGCCCGCGCGCAGGACAAGGATCTCGCGATCGCCGTCCTGCGGGCCTACAACGACTGGCACGTGGACGAGTGGTGCGGCACGTACCCAGGCCGGATGATGCCGCTGGCCCTGCCCCCGATCTGGGACCCGGGGCTGATGGCCGACGAGGTCCGGCGGATGGCGGGCAAGGGCTGTCACGCGGTCACGTTCTCGGAGAACCCGGAGAAGCTCGGCTACCCCTCGCTGCACAACGCCCACTGGGACCCGTTCTGGACCGCGTGCAGCGACGAGAACACCGTGGTGTGCCTGCACATCGGGTCGTCCTCGCAGGTGGTGGTCACCTCGATCGAGGCCCCCATCGACACGCTGATCACGCTCCAGCCGATCAACATCGTCCAGGCCGCGGCCGACCTGCTGTGGTCGCCGGTGCTGCGCAAGTTCCCGCAGCTCACCATCGCGCTCAGCGAGGGCGGCATCGGGTGGATTCCGTACTTCCTGGAGCGGGTCGACTACGTCTACAAGAATCACCGGGCCTGGACCCACCAGGACTTCGGCGACAAGCTGCCCAGCGAGGTGTTCCTCGACCGAATCGTCACCTGCTTCATCGACGACGCGTTCGGGATCGAGAGCCGGGACAAGCTCAACCTCGACATGATCACCTGGGAATGCGACTACCCGCACTCCGACTCGACCTGGCCCGTCGCGCCCGAGACGGTCGGCGCCCACCTCGACGGCGTGCCCGGCCCCGAGGTGGCGAAGATCACCCACGAGAACGCCCTGCGGATCTTCTCCTTCGACGCCTTCCGGCATGTGCCGGAACCGGACGCGACGGTGAGCGCGCTGCGCGCCCAGGCCACCGATGTCGACCTCGGCTACCGGTCCTCGGCCCGCCTGAGGAAGGAGGGCACCGAGCCGGTCAGCGTGCTCAGCCTCGCGTCACAGCTGGCCCCCGGGCGCTGACCGCCATCATCGCTGCTCGCCGGGGCTCTTACCCGGCCTGGCAATGCCCAGCGCGTTGGCCCAGAGGATCGTGAGCTGCTCGACGGCCTGCTCGAACTCGTACGGCGCGCCGGACACGAACAGGGCCGCGGCGAACGCCGCGACCATGCCGCCCAGGGCCCAGGCGGCGTACCTCGCGTCCACGTCCGGGTCGGCCTGCCCGGCCTTCTGAAGCCTGCGGATCAAGGCGGCCTGCCGCGCGGCAAGCTCGTCCTGGCGTCGCTCCCGGACGGCCCGGACCTGGTCGTCGTAGTGGCTGACCTCCTCGATCACCCTCATGATCCCGGCATTCCGCTGGTACGCACCGAGATAGGACCGGTTCGCGTCGCGGATGCGCTCGTAGGCGTGGAAGGGCCCCGTCCGGTGCGGCACGTCGTCCATCGACAGGAGCGTCACTTCCATCTCCTCCGCGATCTCGCGGAAGAGGGTCTCCTTCGAGTCGAAGTAATGGTAGAAGACGCCGTAGGACGCGCTGGCCTCGGTCGCGATGTCCGCGATCCGGGCCTTCAGGAAGCCGTCACGGGCAAAGACAACCTTCCCCGCCTCGATGAACCGGGCCCTGGTCCGGCGGCCTTTGTCCGACCTGGGAGCGCTGACCGTGTTCGGCTGGGACATCAGGGACGTCAGCTGCCCGCGGGACTCGACGGGGCGAAACCGAAGGTGTGAACCTCGATACCGTCCTCGGTGGTCCGGAAAGGTCGCACGACGACTTCGAACTCCATCCCGAAACGCAGGTCCTCCGGGTCGACATCGTACAGTCGGCCCTCGACTCTCAGCTGCCCCTCAAGCTCCACGTATCCCACCGCCCACGGCTCGAAGGTCTGCGGGGTCTCTGGGCCCAGGTACGGCAGCTTGGGCAGGAATTCCTGCGTCGTCCAGGTATAGAGCGTCCCGCGGGCCGGCAGCTCCACGGGGCCCATGCGGTCTTCCCCGCAGCGGGGGCAGCCGGGCGCCGGCGGAAACGTGACGGCTCCGCAGGGCGCGCAGCGCGCGCCGTACAGGACCGGGCGGGCCGGGGGCGCGGGGACGGGCCAGGTGAACAGCCCTTCGCTGATCGGACGGCTCGGCAAGGTACTACCTCCTGTGCTGGCTCTGCTGACGGTCCCGCGGCTCACGTCGAGACGATCGTCACGGACGAGATGCCGGGCGCGCCGTAGAGATGGGCGAGCCCGGTCCTGGGGCGCTGCGGCACCTGCCGGCCGCCGGCCCGGCCCTGGAGCTGGAGGGTCAGCTCGTGGATCTGCCGCAGCCCGGACGCCCCGATCGGCTCGCCGTTGGCGATCAGGCCCCCGTCGGTGTTGATGGGGAGCCGGCCCCCGATCGAGGTCTCCTCCCCCGCCAGCATGCGCTCCTGGTCCCCGTCGGCGCACAGGCCCACCTCGGCCATGTGGATGATCTCGGCCCCGGCATCGGTGTCCTGCAGCTGAGCGATGTCGACGTCGCCCGGCGCCACGCCCGCCGCCTCGAAGGCGGCGCGGGCGGCGTCCGCCGTCGGAGCCGGGACCCGGTCGACCGGCACGGAAGGACTGTGCACCTCGAAGGCGCCGTAACGGCGGGTGCGCACTTCCACGGACCGTATCCAGACCGGCCGCGGCGAGTAGTTCCTCGCGTCCTCGCCCCGGCACAGCACGACGGCGGCCGCCCCCTCATCCGGGCTGCAGAACATGTACTGGGTCAGCGGATAGTTGACCATGCGGGAGCCGACAATCTGCTCGACCGTCAGGGGCGTCCGCCGGAAGGCGTTCGGGTTGAGCGAGCCGTTGGCGTAGTTCTTGGCCGCGACCCGGCCCAGCGTCTGGCTGCCGATGCCGTGATCGTGCATATAGCGGTTGATCTTCATGCCGAAGAACTTCGGCGTCAGGAACAGGCCCATCTCGCCATACCAGGCGGGGCAGCCATAACCGGCCGGGTCCGCCGTGAACGCGCCCGCGGGATGCTTGTCGAGCCCCACGACCAGCACCCGGTCGTGCCGCCCGCTGCGAATGGCCTGGACCCCGAGGGACAAGGCGGCACCCGCGGTGGCGCAGCCGTTATAGACATTGGTGAAGTCGATCCCGGTGAGCCCCAGATAGGCCACCATCGCATCGGGGATGTCCACCTCGAAGCTTCCGCCAACGGCGTACGGGATATCCGGCCACCTCATCCCCGCGTCAGCGAGGGCGGCGCGGGCGGCCGCCGCTCCCATCTCGAGAGCGGTGACGTCCTTGTGCCTGCCGAAGGGATAGATCCCGACGCCGACGATCGCGACATCCGTCATGAGGCTCCTTCCCGGGCACGCCACTCGCCGTGATGCCACCGCGAAATTTGACAGCGATATCGATATCAAGCATTATACCCTGGGAGCGGGCGAGCCTGACGTCTGGCGGGGTTACGCCCTGAACGCAGGCGAGCCGCCGTCCGAAGGAGCAGAATGCCGAAGGTCCTGCGACGCAGCCCGCGCGAGGAGCAGGAGCGACGGATCGGCACCGGCAGGCGAGGTGCCTGATGGACCTTCGGTTGTCGCCCGAGCAGCAGGACCTGCGCGACTCTGCGGCCAGGATCGTGGGCCGACTCGGCCCGCGAAGCGTCCGCGATCTCGACGACGCGGAGCGCATCGCGAAGCTCGACGCCGCCGTCGAGGCCGCGGGCTGGCGGGAGCTGCGCGCCCCGGGCGAGGCCGGTGCCCCGCTCGCCTCGGCCGTCGAGGCCACGATCGTTGCCGAGCAGCTGGGGCAGGGCCTCGCGGATGTCTCCTTCCTGGGCCCTACGCTGGCCGCCGAGCTGCGGCGGCTCGCCGGCGCGCCGGCCGGCGCGTCACGGGAGACCGTCGCCCTCGGGCCCGGCCTGTCGGCCCTGACGAGTGCGGCCGACCGCGGCGCCGTCGCCGTGGACGCGCAGGGCTCGGCGTCCGCGCTCGTCCTGGTACCCGCGGCCGGGGGTCACGGCGTGGCGAAGGTGCTGCTGCGATCCCTGGCGCCCGCGTCGCAGCAGGTGGATCTCACCCGTCCCGGGATGGCGGTGGAGCCGCAGGCGCCCGTCCCCGTTCCCGGAGCCGACCGGGTCCTGCGCCCGGCGGACATCGAGTCCTGGACGGCCCTCGGGCTGGCGCTCACGTGCGCCGACCTGGTGGGGACCATGGCCGGCGCCATCGGCCTGGCGTGCGACTACGCCCGGTCACGGCGGCAGTACGGGGCCGCCATCGGCTCCTTCCAGGCCGTTCAGCACATGCTGGCGGATGCCTTCGTGGCGATGGAGGGATCGCGGAGCGCGGCGCTGTACGCGACCTGGGCCGTCGACGCGCTGCCGCCGGCCGAGGCCCTGGCCGCGGCGTCGGTGGCCAAGGCCTACTGTTCGCGCGCCGCGCGCGCCGGGTGCGAGGCCGTCATTCAGGTGCACGGCGGGATCGGCAACACCTGGGACTGCCTGGCCCACGTCTACCTGCGGCGGGCCCTGCTGTCGATCGACGTTCTGGGCGGGGTGGGTCCGAGCCTGGCGCGGGTTCTGGAGCACAACGGAATCAGAGGTGGCCATGGACTTTGCTGACTCGCCCGCCGAGGCCGGGTTCCGGCGTCGCCTGCGGGAGTGGCTGCGCGACAACAATCCCGGCCTGCCCGCGTCGTCGACCTCCGACGAGTACTGGGCCGGGCAGGCGTCCTGGCATCAGGCGCTCTACGACGGCGGGTTCTTCGGGTTGTCGTGGCCGGCCGGTGTCGGCGGGCAGGAGCTGCCGAGCGTGTACGACGCGATCGTCGACGAGGAGCTCTCCAGCGCGGGCGCGCCGCCCCGGCCCAGCGTCGGCTACCTCGTGCAGGGCATCCTCCGTCACGGCAGCGAGGACGTGAGGAAGCGGTTCCTGCCGGGCATCGTCAACGGCCGCGACCGCTGGTGCCAGGGATTCAGCGAGCCGGAGGCCGGGTCCGATCTGGCGTCGCTCACCACCCGCGCCGAGCTGGTGGAGGGGGACGAGTACGTGATCAACGGCCACAAGGTCTGGACCAGCTACTCGGACGCCGCGCAGTGGTGCATGCTGCTCGCCCGCACCGATCCCGACGTCCCGCGGCACCGCGGGCTGTCAGCGTTCGCCGTGCCCATGCGCCAGCCGGGCATCGAGCAACGGCCGCTGCGCATGATCAACGGGGTCACCAGGGAGTTCGGGGAAGTGCTCTTCGACGGGGCCCGCGTCCCGGCCGCCAACATGATCGGCCGGCCGGGCGAGGGATGGGCCGTGGCCATGACCGTGGTGAGTCACGAGCGCGAGCCCGGCGAGCTGGGGTATGTCGCCCGCTACACCAAGGTGGTCAACGACCTGGCCGCCGCGGTCCGCGGCGACCCGGCACGGTTCGGATCCGAGCAGATCCGTGAGCTCGGCTGGGCGATGGTCGAGGCCGAGATGCTGCGGCTGCACGTCCGCCGACGGCTCTCGGAACGCCTCGACGGGATTTCCCACGGTCCGGAAGGCTCGGTGGACAAGCTGCTCATGACCGCGGCCGAGCAGGCCGTCGGCCACGCCGCGCTGGCCGTGGGCGACGCCTCCCATGCCGGCGGCGACGACACCTGGCTGAACGTCTACCTCTACAGCCGAGCCCAGAGCGTCATGGGCGGCACCTCGCAGATCCAGCGCAACCTGGTGGCCAGCCGCCTGCTCGGCCTTCCCGCGTCATGAGCGGCTACGACCTCCCGCCGGAACTCCAGGTCGACGCGGACGGGCCGGTCCGGGTCGTCCGGCTGAACCGTCCGGAGCAGCTCAACGCCACGAATCACACACTGCATAACGCGCTGGCGCGGGTGTGGCCGCAGATCGACGCCGACGGGGGCGCCCGGGCCGCCGTGCTGACCGGCGCCGGCCGCGCGTTCTCGGCCGGAGGCGACTTCCCCTACCTCGCCGACCTGGCCGCGGACCCCGCTCTCCGCAAGCAGAGCCTGGCCGACGCGCGCCAGATCGTGACGGGGATGATCCGCTGCCGGGTGCCGATCATCGCCGCGGTCAACGGGCCGGCCGTCGGGCTCGGATGCAGCCTCGTGGCCCTCTCGGACATCTCCTACATGGCGGCAAGCGCGCACCTCGCCGACCCGCACGTGCTGGTCGGCCTCGTCGCCGCCGACGGGGGACCCATCACCTGGCCGCTGCTGACCAGCCTGGCCCTGGCGAAGGAGTACGCCCTGACCGGGGATCGCATACCGGCCCGGCGGGCCGCCGAGATGGGCCTGGTCAACCACGTCTGCCCGGACGGCGAAGCGCTCCACCAGGCCCTCGCCTGCGCACGCAGGATCGCCAAGCTGCCCCAGCAGGCGGTCGAGGACACCAAGCGGGTCGTCAACCTGCACCTGGAGCGCGCGGTGCTCGCCACCCTCGATTTCGCGCTGGCCGCGGAGGACCGGTCGTTCCGGTCCCCGGAGCTGCGCGCCAGCCTCGACCGCCTGCTCCGCCGGCCCGAGGACCCCTCCGAGCCGGGATAACGCGTTCGAAGCCGTGGCCGACCCGTTGTCGTGGATGGCCACTGACCACACTCTTACGCACTCTTACGCGGTCGATGGCCCATCGACGACAAAATCGGCAAGTCGGCAACGCGCAGGCTGCTGCGGCCGGCCGGCGTCGCGGGGTCACAGGGGTAGCAACGCGGGCAGCTGACCCCGGGCGAGGATCTCGCGGCCGAGCTCCCGGGTGAGGGAGTGCGTGCCGCCGAGGAGCTGCTCGAGCACGAGGACCCGCCGCAGGTAGCGGTGGAAGGGGTGCTCGGTGGTGAAGCCGATGCCGGCGAGCACCTGCTGGCCGTGACGGGCCGTCACCCGCGCGGCCCGGCCGGCGGTCGCCTTCGCCATCCCCGCCGTCTGCGGGTCGTGGTCCAGCCACGCGGCGTCGAGCAGGGCGGCGGCGGACTCGATGGCGACGAGCGTCTCGGCGAGCCGGTGGCGGACCGCCTGGAATACGGCGATCGGGCGGCCGAACTGGACCCGCGCGAGCGCATGCTCGCGGGCCAGCTCCAGCATCCGCCGCGACGCGCCGACCAGCTCGTGGCCGACGGCGAGCTGGCCGAGCGCGACGGCCGCCCGCCAGTCGGCCGGCCCGAGCTCCTGCCAGGCGCCAGCCTCGCCGACGACCTCGGCCAGGCCGAGGGCAGGGTCGGCCCCGGTGACCGCGCGCCGCGTGAGCGCCGCGACCTCGACCTCGACGGCGACGTGCGACTCACCGGCCCGGGCCACGATCAGGGCGGCCTCGCACGCGTCGAGGCTCGCGGTCGCGACGCCGCGCACGTGGAGACGGCCGCCGTCCAGCGCGGCGGGAGCGGTCCACCCTCCGGGCGCGGGGAGCACCACCGCCGCTCCCCCGTACCCGAGGGCGTGGGCGAGCACCCAGTCCAGCGCCGAGGACGTGACGTTCGCCGCGCCCTGCAGCTCGAACAGCACCGACACGGCGGCGCGCGCGTCCGCGGCGAGCGCCTCAGGCCACCCGAGCTCTTCCAGCGCCGTGTCGAGCCCGGCGGCGTTATGACTCGCAATGGTCTTGCGCAGGCTCTGCCGCAACAGCGCCAGCTCTTCGCCGTCGATCATCTATCGTTCCCGAGGTCGAGCAGCCGGCGGGCGATGACGTTGCGCTGGATCTCCGCGGTGCCCCCGTAGATCGTCGCGGCGCGCGAGTACAGGAACTCGCCCCGCCAGCGCCCGCTCTCCGCATCGTCGCCGGTGGTGACCTCGGCGGGCAGGGCCTCGGCGGCGAGGTCGAACAGGGCCTGCTCGGCGGCGGCCAGGAGCACCTTGTCGATGGAGGTCTCCGGGCCCAGCTGCTCCCCCGCGGCCATCCGGTGCACGGTGGCCCGGGAACGGGCCCGGAACGCGTAGACCAGCTGGGTGACCTCGCCGACCGCGAGGGGATCGAGTGCGCCCGGCTCGGCGGCGTCGACGAGATCGCGCAGCCGCCGGCGCAGCCACGCCGCCCGCTGCCAGAGAGCCGTGCTCCGCTCGTAGGGCAGCAGGTCCATGGCCACCGCCCAGCCCTGGCCCTCCTCGCCGAGCGTACGTTCCAGCGGGACGAGCACGTCGTCGAAAAACACCTCTGCGAACTCCTGCTCGCCGTCCATCGTCTCGATGGGCCGGATCGTGATGCCGGGCGCATCCATGTCGACCAGGAGCGCGGTGATGCCCCGGTGGGCCGATTCCACGGAGCCGGTCCGGGTCAGCAGGAGGCACCGCCGGGCGTACTGGGACAGGCTGGTCCATATCTTCTGCCCGGTTACCCGCCAGCCCGCGCCCGAGTTCCCCGCGGATGTCACCCGCACGGCGCGGCAGGTCAGCGACGCCAGGTTGCTGCCCGTGCCCGGCTCGGAGAACCCCTGGCACCAGACATCGTCGCCGCGCAGCAGCGGCGGCAGCACCCGGGCCGACAGCTCGGGCCGGGCGAAGGTGACCACCGACGGGCCCAGCACCTCCGGCATCGAGTACAGGCCCGGCTCCACCAGGTCCCTGGCGGTGATCGCCTCGCTCAGGTAGGCGCGCAGCAGGGTCGAGCCGCCGAGGCCCCCCACCCGCTCCGGCCAGCCCCAGCGGGCCCAGCCGGCGTCGAACGCGAGCCGCCGCACCTTGGCGATCTGGGCCATCTTCTGGTCGAGCGTGCCCGCGCCCGCGTAGGTCGGCGCAAGCTCGTCGCGGCGGGAGTCGAGCCAGGCGTCCAGGGACGCGCGGAAGGCATCGAGCTCCATGACCCGGGGCCTACCCGGCCCGCTCCGTGGTCGGCTCGGGGCGGAGCGGGTCGTGCGCCCGGCCGGAGTCGCGAGCGCCGCTGCGGCGCAGGAACGTCATCGACCGCGTCTTCAGGCGCCAGCCCTGCTTGGTGCGGACATAGGAATCGTTGTACCACCCCATCCGCATGTCGTGGCTGGCCTGGTCGACGAACAGCAGCGGCTGCTGGCCGCTGCCGGCGTCGCCGTCGAGATCGAGCAGCGGCGTCCCGCACATGAACAGGCCCTTGGGCGCCGCCTCCACGAGCGCGGGGAAGTCGCGCAGCTGGTACGTCGAGCCGAAGGCGCTGTAGGTGCCGTCCGGCGTGAAGACCTCCGCGATGACGGTCTCGACGTCGTTCTTGGTCATGGCCACGGCGTACTTCGCCAGCAGCTGCTCGATCTCGATGACGTCGGCGATCGGCGGCACTGAGTGCGTCATGCAGATGTCAGCTCCCCTCGTGATCTCCGGGCACAACGGGGCGTCCCGCACAGCGGGGGCGTGCCCCGGGCAACACAATACTTGAACCTGATATCAATATCATAATAGGGTAGAAGACTCCTGATCGTGGACATCGATGACTAACGGGGTTCACCTCGTGGCTGGGCCCCAACAAGGGCTACGGCCAGGTCCTGGGCCAGAACTGGATTCTCTGCCAGGAACTCAATGTGGTCACGCCGCCGTTCCCCGAGTACCCGTCGGGCCACTCCACCTTCAGCGCAGCCGGGGCGAGCATCCCGGCCGCGGTCACCGGCAGCGACACCTTCGGGTGTGACCGTCACCATCCCGGCGCACTCCTCGATGTTCGAGTCGAACACCCCCGCCTAGACAATAACCCTGTCGTTTGCGGCGTTCTCGGACGCGTCCAACAGCTCCGGCATGTCGCCGCCGTTACGGGCGGCATCCACTTCGAGAGCGGCGACTACGGCGGCCGGGGGCTGGGCCGGCAGGTCGCCCAGTTCGTCTGGGGCACCGCACAGAACTACATCAACGGGTACGCCGGCAAGCCCGGGTCGTGAGATGAAAAGCAGCGGCGGCCGGCGTCAGCCGGCCGCCGCTTTTGTCCCTGGGATTAATGCACCACGACGATCTCGATCGACCGCTGATCATGGGCTACAACAGTCGGGGAGCCGATGCTCAAGTCCGCCGTAGCAAACGCGTCCCCGAGGTTGAACCCGAACCCGAAGACGGTCACAGCGACCGGGCGCGTCTCCGCGTCGCACACGACAGGCGATGGGACAGAGCCCGCTCCCACCGGGTACGGCGTTTCGGGCGGCGACTGCGTCACGTTCACAACGACCTCGCCCGACCCGCCGTGGCATTTGACGTCCAGCCCGACGTTGATCACCGAGGTGGCCTCGATGTACGACGCGTACTGCTGGATGGTCACCTGCGGGCTGTCGTCGGCCTGAGCGACCCCCGACAGGAGGCCGACCGGCAGGGCTACCGCGAGCACGCCGAACACGGTGAGAACGCGAATTCCTTTCACGACTTCTCCCTCGAACGGACCGGCCCGTCGAAAGCCGGTAGCGGACCTGCTGCTTGGGCCAAAACGTAGACGGGCCGGCTTGGCCCCGTATCCCCTGATCTGGTGGGTTCGCTAAAGCGGCTTTCCATGTAGCAGATTCGCGGAGTCCCATGCGCCCGGTTCGTCCAGCATATGCTCAATGCCCTAGCTGGGCAGAAAAAGCCGACTGTCCGAATCTCTTTCGCTGAGAACATATCACTACGTATTTCATTAGTAACATCGTGTTATTCCGGTTGAATCCCCGATCTGCATCTGCTCTGCTATTCACTGGTGTGGAAGGTCTACGTCACAGCGTTACCCGGCACCCGGTGGGGGGCCACGCGTGCGACCACATAGCTGGCGGGTGGAACAATCCGGGCCCGTGCTCGGGAATGCGGGCCTGAGAGCCCAGGACGGGCGCGACACGCCGGGCACCCCAGGAACGCCGGACAGCACTGGCGCACGGTCACCAGAAACCGGGGCGGCCGGCCTGCCCCGCCGCCTGCCCCGCCGCCTGCCCCGCCGCCCGGACTCCAGCGGCACCGCCGCGCACGACAGCGTGATCCTCTCCGATCATGACCTGGCGGTCATCAGGAAGGCGGTGGCACGGGCCCGCCAGGATGACAAGGACGACCGCCAGGACGTCGCGGCAAGCCAGCCCGGGACTGGCCCAGGCCCGGACCCGCCCGCTGAAGAGCCCCCGGAGACCCGGCCGCCCGAGCCCCGGGGCTCGGCGCCACCACCGGCGATAACCCGGGCGCTGCCCGCAGCCAACCCGCCGCCGCCATGGGGCACGGTGCTGGGCAACACCATCCGGATGTCGGCCCGGCAGGGGTTCTGGCCGGCCACCACGCGGTGGCGGGTGATCAGCGCACTCATCCTGGCCGCCACGCTGTTCTGCGGGGGAGCCGTCACCGTCGCGCTGACCCGCGGCACGACAGCCGGGAAGGGGGCGGCGCGCGGCGCTCAGTCAGCGGGTACGGGACCAGCGGGTACCGGGACGGCGAACGGCAGACAGCCCGCCGTCGACGCCGCGATCGCGGCCGCGGCGGTGGCCCGGACCGCGGCCGCAACGTGGATCGCCCGGCAGGTCGACCCGGCCGCCATAGTCGCTTGCGACCCGCAGATGTGCGCAGTGCTGCAGGGTGATGGGATTCCAGTCGGGCGCCTGCTCGTGCTCGGGGCCGGGAACGCCGGGCCGCTGGGCAGCGACGTGATCGTGTCCACGGCAGCCGTCCGGGAGGAGTTCGGCAGCCACCTGACCAGTGTGTACGCCCCGGTGGCACTGGCCACGTTCGGGTCGGGGAGCGCTCAGGTGGCGGTCCGGGTCGTTGCTGCGGATGGGTCCGCCGCCTACCTGCGCAGGCTGCAAGCGGATGCCACCGCCCGGCGCGCGGCCGGCGGCATGCTGCTGCGCAACCCCGACCTGCGCGTATCGCCTGCCGGCCGCCGCGAACTGGCCGCCGGGCAGGTGGATGCGCGCCTGCTCAGCGCTATTGCGGCGTTGGCCACGCCGTATCACGTCGACATCACCGGCTTCGGCCCGCCCGCGGCTGGCGCGAGCCCCCGTGTACCACTGCGGTCGGCCGACATATCGCCGGCCCCGGCAGGTCCCAGGGGCGGCGCGGCGACGCTCGACTCCCTGAAGAGGTTCCTGCTTGCCCAGCAGGCCCTCTTCCGGCCTGCGGATGTCACCACCGTGCGGCTGGCTAGCGGCCAGACCGTGCTGCATGTCGAATTCACCGCGCCGAGCCCGCTTGGATTGCTCGGGGCCCCAAACTGAAATAAGGAGATCATCATGACACTGCGGCTGAACGCGCCGCGCCGGTGGCGGCTGCGCCATCACGGCTCTGGCGGCAGAGGTGCCAGCCGACGC
>DASYXX010000069.1:0-1583 GCA_035934395.1 Streptosporangiaceae bacterium | reverse complement strand
CGAGGGCCGGCCGGAGGCTGGCCCGAGCAGACGGCAGCAGGTGCGCTGGCAACGGGAAGCACGCTGAGGCGTCCGCCGGCGTGTGCCGGATGCGAGGGCCGGCCGAAGGCTGGCCCGAGCAGACGGCAGGGGGGCTCCGGGGGGCGGAGCCCCCCGGTCTGGGGGGTCCGGGGGGTTACCCCCCCGGGCTAACACAGCCCAAACTCGCCGCCCCGCACGCCGTCGAGGAAGCACTCCCACTCGTTCCGGTCGTAGACCAGGACGCGGCCCTCCGGGTCCCCGGCCACGCGCATGAGCACCCACTCCGTTTCCGCGCTGCGGCCCGCGGTCCCGCCCACGAACGCGATCTCCAGGGCGTCATCCCCGTCGCCGGAGCGCCGCCAGTCCTGCGCGCCCACGTCGATGCCGAGCGCGGCCACGGTGGGCTTGGCGCTCACCGGAGCCTGCCCGTGGCGCCAGGTGCGGAACCGCCGCGTGTGGGCGTCCCGGGCTTGCGGGCGACGCCGCAGTAGAACGCGCGCGACCCGTCGCTGTCCGCGACCACCGGATCCTCGGCGCCCCACAGGCCCCCGTAGGTGACGACGGGGCCCGCGCCCGTGTAGGGCTCTATCAGCTCCAGCCCGTCGAAGAACCGCTCCACTTCGGCCTTGGAACGCGGGTGGACCTGCGCGGTGGCGTTCGCGTAGGTGTCCAGGGCGGCCTGGACCGAGCGCGGCGGAAGGTTGTCCTGGGTCGGGTGGGACAGCGCCAGGTAGCTGCCGGGCACGACGGCGCCCATGTACCGCGTCACGAGACCCCACGGGTTCGAGCCATCGGCGACGAACTGCAGGACCGCGGTCATCAGCACGCCGACGGGCTCGGCGAAGTCGATCAGCTTGTGCAGCCCGGGGTGGCCGAGCAGGGCGTCGGGGTCGCGGAGGTCAGCGGTGATCAGCGTAGTGGTGCCGTCGTCGGCGACCAGGCCGTCGGCGTGCGCCGCCACCATCGGGTCGTTGTCCACGTACACCACGCGGGCGTCCGCGGCCACCTTGTGCACGGCCTCGTGGGTGTTGTTCTGCGTGGGCAGCCCCGACCCGATGTCGATGAACTGCCTGATCCCCTGCTCGGCCAGCCAGACCGCCGCCCGCCCGTGGAACCCCCGGTTGGCCCAGATCGCGTCGATCAGGTCGGGGGCCGCGAGCTTCAGCTTCTCCGCCGCTTCCCGGTCGACGGCGAGGTTGGTCGTGCCGCCCAGGTAGTAGTCATACAGCCGGGCCGGGCTTGGCCTGGTGAGGTCGACTCCCGGGGGGACGTTCGGGGTGTCGTTCACATTGCCTCCGTTGCCCCCAATGCCCAGTCTGGCATGTTCTGGTCGATGCTCAAGTCACGGTGAATCGGCCTGGGCGGTTCGGTTTCCGCCATTCCCCGGTCGGCTCAGCCGCCGTCAGGAACGGTACGCACCCCGGCGGAAACAAGACTCTAGATGATCGTCGACGACGCCGCACGCCTGGAGGGTGGCATACGCGGTCACGGGGCCGGTGAACGAGAACCCGCGCTTCCTGAGCTCCTTGGAGAGCGCCTTCGACTCGGGCGTCGAGGACGGG
>DASYXX010000030.1:0-5849 GCA_035934395.1 Streptosporangiaceae bacterium | reverse complement strand
GGGTCACCAGCAGTGCGACCCGAGCGTTGAAGCGGTTGATCGCGGTGCCACTTGGGAGGAAGTCGGCCACCTTGACGGGGCGGTCGGCGAGCCGCGAGGTGATGCGCGGATGGCGTATGTGCTGGTAGATAATCGCCATTTAACGGGCCTTTCATCGGTTGGCCGGGCGCTCCGGCGGGCAGCAGAACGCGGCTAGCGTAACCTCAACGTCCGTTAGGACCGCGCGTGCCGTTATGACGTGCGGTCGACCGGGCGGGCGTGGCTGCGCAACGGTCAGCCACCGCTCAGTCAGTCGCCCGAGGTCCGGCCACGCCGCCGATGATGACCAGCAAGGACGGGGGCGGCATCCCGCCGACGGAGCCCCCGATTGCACATGGCATCAAGCCCAGGTAGCCGAAGGATGCCGCGAGGCCCTTCTCCCTAGCGGGATTTGGTGGCCGCGGTCCAGTTGGTGGGGTACCTCGATGGGAGGATGCCGCTCGGGGAGCCACTCATGTAGAGGGAGGCCGGCACGCCGAGGGTCCGCAGCAGCGCCTCGAAGTTCAGCCCGATCTCGGTCGGGAACGGGCCGCCACCGCTGATCCCCCCCGCCTCGCCCAGCTGTGACTCGGCCGAGCTTCCGTCGGGCATCGCCCATCCGGTCTCGATCCCGGCGCCGCCGATGAACATCGTGGCGATGGCGGTGTTCGAGGTCACGGTCTGACCGACCTGGACGTTCGGCGTCACGTCCTCGGCGACGTAGACCATCAGTCCTGCGGCCGGGCCGTCGGTGAGCCGGTAGGTGATCCATCCCCCGCCCGGCCACCCTCCGTTGGTGTCCGTGGCGTTGGTGATGACCCCGTCGCCGATGGCATAGATGGGACCTGACCCGCCGAAGTCGACGCCCATGTCGACGCGCTCGGGGATCAGGCCGCTGATGCCGCGCAGGGGATTGTTGTAGACGGGTGCGGCCGCGACCTGCGGCTGCGTGTGGTGACGCCGGTGGTGCCTGCCCAGCGGTCGCCCGGGTGCCTGGGTCCGCTGGACATGGGCGTGGGCCCTGCTGCTGGCCTGGACTGAGGGGCGGCCCGGCGTCCTGCCGGTGTCCGCCTGTCCGGCGCTCGTGGTCTTGAGGGGCTCAGGGGCGCCGCCGACCTGGTCAAGCGCGGTGGTGTCCGGCGCTGACCTGGCCCAGTGGATCAGCGCGGGGGCGACGGCGGCGGACACGACCAGGGTCGAGCCCGCCACAGCGGCGGCGATCCGCGTTGGCTTGTGGGCCAGCGCGGACCCGATCGGTGACTGCTGTCGCTGCCGGGCGTGCGCGCCGCGTCGGGCGGATCTGGACCGCGGCTTCTGGTGCCGGGCGGGGGTGCGAGACACGGCTGAGCCTTTGCTCGGGGCGCGCGTGGTAGCGCTCCGCGGTCACCGTGCTGGCTCGGCGCGAGTCCTGCGGCCAGCGGCGTGCGGGCGCCGTGCGGTTCAGGGCGACGGAACCACCGGGGGGTGGACGCCGCGCACGCCTGGGTGCTGTCGGATGACTACACTGCCGCCCAAACAGGCACAGCAAGGCTGAAACGCCATCAAAGAATGCTGTGACTTAAGTCACACTCGCCTCGTGTGTCACGTCTCTGGTCCGTAGCCCATCCTTGACTCCGTCCCCTGCCCGTCCCGCTCGGGTGCCGGAGGTGCGCCTTGCGTTCCAGGCGGCGGGCCGCCTGGAACGTCATAGACGTGACCGGCATTAGGCTCGGTCTCAATGATGAGCGACGAGCAGCCCGCACATGACCCGCGCGTAACCGAAGCCGGCGTGACTGAGGCGAATGCGGCCGAGGCGGGCGGAGCCGACGGGCGCGCTACCGAGCCGGCCGGGCCCGGCGAGCCAGCAGACGCCGACGGCGCCATCGGCCGGGATGGGGCCGGTCCGGACTCCGTCGGCTCGGATGCCCCCAGCGCGGATGGCACCGGTACGGATGACGACGGCGCGGAGGCGGCCGGCCCGCGCAAGACGCGGCGCAAGCGCCGCCCGTTCTGGGTCGAGCTGCCGGTACTGCTGGTCATCGCGCTGGTCATCGCGCTGATCATCAAGACGTTCGTGGTCCAGGCGTTCTTCATCCCGTCGTCGTCGATGGAGGACACGCTCCTGATCGGCGACAAGGTGCTGGTGAACAAGCTGGTCTACCACTTTCGCTCGATCGAGCCGGGCGACGTCGTGGTGTTCAGCGGCGCTGGGTCCTGGACTGCGCCCACGCCGTCGGGGAGCCCGAGCTCTGACCCGCTGGTGCGGGTGTACGACGCGACGCTGGGGCGGCTGTTCCACTCGATCGCCGGGCTGTACGGAACGCCGGTCGACGAGGCGGGCACCGTGTTCATCAAGCGGGTGGTCGGCGTCCCGGGCGATCGCGTCGTGTGCTGCAACGCCCAGGGCCTGGTCACGGTCAACGGCGTGGCGCTCAACGAGCAGGCCTACCTGATCCCCGGCGCGAGGCCGAGCGACGCGCCCGAAGGGTTCTCCGGGCGGTTCAACATCACGGTGCCGCCGGGCCGCCTGTGGGTGATGGGCGACAACCGGCCGGTGTCCGACGACTCGCGGCTGCGCCAGGGTGGTCCCGGCGGCGGGACGATCCCGGAGAGCGCGGTGATCGGGCGGGCGTTCGTGATCGTGTGGCCGCCGAGCCGGTGGCGGTTCCTGCCGATTCCCTCGACGTTCTCGCAGCGCGGGATCGACGCCCCGGCGTCCGCCCTGTCGGCCGCGACGTCCGCGGGCGGCCTCCCGGTGGTCGCGATCGCCTCCCTGCCGTACCTGCCGCTGGCCGCGGGTTTCGTCGTCGCCGTTCCGCTGACCTGGCTGCAGCGCAGGCTGCGCCCGCGGATCCGGCGCCGCCGCCGACGCTGAGGCTTTGCCGTAATGGCAAGTTTGCTTGCTACTGATGGCGGCGGGCAGCATCCTGCGGGACATGACAGATATAACCAGGCGCAGCAGCGAGGAGGCGACGCCCGGCGACGGGGCGGCCGTCGATGTCATCGTGGTGGGGGGCGGCCTGGCCGGCCTGGCCGGGGCGCTGACCCTGGTCCGGGCCAGGCGCTCGGTGCTGGTGGTCGATGCCGGCCACCCGCGCAACGCGCCGGCCGCGCGTGCTCACGGCTACCTGACCCGCGACGGCACGCCTCCGCTGGAGCTGCTGACCGCGGGGCGCGCCGAGATCGCCGGGTACGGCGGCCAGATCGCGGCGGGCACCGTTACCTCGCTGGCGCGGCTGCCCGGCGGCGGCCTCCAGGTCACGCTGGCCGACGGGACCAGCAAGCAGGCACGGCGGGTGCTGGTCGCCACCGGCCTGGTCGACGAGTATCCGGAGCTCCCTGGCCTGCGCGAGCGCTGGGGCCGCGACGTCGTGCACTGCCCGTACTGCTTCGGCTGGGAGCTGCGCGACGCGCCGCTCGGGGTGCTGGCCACTGGCCCGCAGGCCGCCACGCAGGCGCTGATGTGGCGGCAGTGGAGCCCGGATGTGGCGCTGTTCCTGCACATTGCGCCCGGCCCCTCCGGTGAGCTGGCGGAGCAGCTAGCCGCGCGGGGCATCGGCATTATCGAGGGCGAGGTCACCGGCATCCAGGTCACCGGCGACCGCCTCAGCGGGGTGCGCCTGCGGTCAGGGCAGGTGATCCCCAGGCGCGCCCTGGTCATCGGGCCCAGGTTCGAGGCGCGGCACGCGCTACTGGACAGCCTCGGCATCACCGTCACCGAGCACCCCCTCGGCATCGGCCACCAGGTTCAGGCCGATGCCACCGGGCGCACCGCGGCTCCGGGCGTGTGGGTGGCCGGCAACGCCGCCGATGTCACCGCGGGCGTCATGCAGGCGGCCGCCTCCGGCGTCACCGCTGCGGCGGCGATCAACGCCGACCTCACCGCCGAAGACACCGCCGCCGCGCTGGCCGCCCGCCGGCCCGCCCGCGTGTTCCGGTGACCAACCAGACGGGTCAGGCGTCGTAGTCGACGGTGAGCTCGTCGGAGACGGGCAGGGACTGGCAGGTGAGCACGTAGCCGGCGTCGACCTCGGCCTGCTCCAGCGCGAAGTTGCGGCGCATGCGCACCTCGCCCGCGCGGAGCCTGGCCCGGCAGGTGCCGCAGACGCCGCCCTTGCAGGCGAAGGGCAGGTCGGGCCGGGCGCGCTGCGCCCCGTCGAGCACCGGGGTGTCGCGCGGGATGGTCGTCATGGTCGTCCGGCCGTCCAGGATGACCGTGACCTCGCTGCCGCCGGCGAGCGCAGGCTCCTCGTGGTGCTCCTGCGCAGGCGGCTCGTCCTCGACATAGAACAGCTCGCGGTGGATCCGGTCGCCCGGCACGCCGAGCTCGGCCAGGACGCCCATCGCGTCGGTGACCATGCCGAACGGTCCGCAGAGCCACCAGTGGTCGACGCGGCCGACCGCGCAGACGGCGGGCAGCAGCAGGCGCAGCCTGGCCGCGTCCATCCGGCCGCTGAACAGCTCGACCTCCTGCGGCTCGCGGGACAGCACGTGGGCCAGCTGGAGCCGCGCGGGATGGGCGTCCTTGAGGTCGGCGACCTCGTCGGCGAACATCACCGAGTCGGCGCGGCGGTTGCCGTACAGCAGGGTGGCCTCGGTTCCCGGCTGGCGGAGCGCCGAGGCGGTGATCGACAGGATGGGCGTGATCCCCGAGCCGGCCGCGATCAGCACGTGCCGGCCGCCGGCCGCGAGATCGGCCGTGAACGAGCCCGACGGCGGCTGCACCTCGATCCGGTCGCCCGGCCTGACGTCGCGGACCAGCCAGCCGGAGACCGCCCCGCCGGGCACCTCGCGCACCCCGATCCGCGGCGGCTCGTCCGCGGCCGAGCAGATCGAGTACGAGCGGCGCTCCTCGCGCCCGTCGATCATGCGGCGCAGCGTGAGCGACTGGCCGGGCCGGAACCGGAACAGCTCGGCCAGCCCGGCCGGCACGTCGAACGTCACCGCGACGGCGTCGTCGCAGAGCTGGTCCACCCGCGCGACCGGGAGCTCGTGGAACTGCCCGCGGCCCGGCCGGCCGGGGCGAGCGGGCTTCGCGCCGGCTGGCTCGGTGGCGGGCTGGCCCGCGGCCACCGTCAGATCTCCTTCAGGTACTCGAACGGCTCGCCGCACGCGGCGCAACGGTAGAGGGCCCTGCACGCCGTGGCGCCGAACGCGGCGGTCTGCTCGGCACCGGGCGCGCCGCAGAGCGGGCAGGCCACGTCGCGGCGGACCGGCGTGAGCGCCAGCGGGACCGGGCCGCCTCGCGCCCGTGCTTGCTGAGACCGTGCGGGCAGCGGGGGAGCGATGCCCGCAGCGGCCAGCTTGCGGCGCCCGGCCGCGGTGATCCAGTCACTGGACCAGGCCGGGCTCAGCACCGTGCGCACCTCGGCGTCGAGGCCGGCGGCCTCCAGCCGGAGCGCTAGGTCGCGGCGCATCTCGGCGAGCGCGGGGCAGCCGGAGTAGGTCGGGGTCAGCGACACGATCAGGCGGTCGCCGTCGGCGCTGACGTCGCGCAGGATGCCGAGGTCGGCCAGCGTCAGCATGGGCAGCTCCGGGTCGGGCACGGACTCGGCGACCTCGCGGGCCAGGGCCAGCCGGCTCACTGTACTTCCCGAACGCCTCCGGGGCGCTCCTGAGGCACCGCCTTCCCTCGTCGCTCGTTCTGTGTTCCCGCTCGCCTGCGGGCCGCTCTTGAGGCACCGCCTTCCCTCGTCGCTCGTTCCTCGCTCCTCAGTCCAGGCGGCGCCGCGTGAGTGATGCCGAGCGCGGATCTACCAGGTCGAGACCGGCCTGCGGGAAGACAGCGACGGCGCCGGTCGTGTTCGACGCCCGGCGGTGGCGTCGCGCCGCTAACCGGGTCATTGGTCCAT
>DASYXX010000020.1:0-21945 GCA_035934395.1 Streptosporangiaceae bacterium | reverse complement strand
GGTAGCGGCCAGCGCCCGGTGACGGACCCGCTCCTCCGGAGCGGCAGCGCAGCGCGCGGCCGCGGCGTGCAGGTCGCGGCTTTTCGCGGGCGGGATGGAGCCGAGCACCGACGCGGCGAGCAGCGGGTGCGAGAAGCGCAGGGAGCCGTTGTCAATCTCGAGCACTCCCGCGACCACGGCCGCGTCGAGGTCGCGGTCGGCCAGGCCAGCGGCCAGATACCGGTCGATCGCGGCCCCGGGCATCACCGCGACCAGTCCGAGCGCATCGGCCACCGCCGGGGGCAGCTGCCCGAGGCGCTCGCTGACTAGGCCGGCGAGCGAGTCGGGAACGGGCAGGGCGTTGCCGCTGGCTATGCCCGCGCCGCGTCGGCTCAGCGCCCGGCCGATCTCCAGCGCGATGAACGGGTTGCCCCCGGACGCGGACTCGATCGCGCGCAGCGTCGGGTGCGAGAACGAGGTGCCCAGGCGGAGCTTCAGCAGGTGGTGCAGCGCGCCGAGGCTGAGCCCGCCGAGCGGCAGCGTCTCGACGGCGAGTCGGCCGTGGCCGAGTTCAAGCGGCAGGCTGGATCCTGGATCGCGCCGCACGCAGATGACCCCGACGGGCTCGGCGGCCAGTCGCCGGAAAGCGAAGCCGATAGCCAGCTCGGTGGGCTGGTCGAGCCACTGCACGTCGTCGACAACCACCAGGACCGGTGCCGACCGGGTCAGCATGGTCAGCGCCGTGCGGAACGCCGCCGCGATCAGGTGCGGGTCCGGCGGGTGGTCCGGCGCGTCCTCGACCAGCATCGCGACCGCGAGTGCCCGCCGCTGCGGCGGCGGCAGCCCGGTGAGCACCTCGTCGAGCCGGAGGGTGAGCAGGTCGGCGAGGCCGGCGAAGGCCAGGCGCAGGTCGCTGGCGGACGGCATCGCCGCCAGCACGGTAAAGCCCCGGTCGGCCGCGCGTGCGGTCGACTCCCGCAACAGCGTGGTCTTGCCCGCTCCCGCCTCCCCGGTCAGCACCAGGGCGCGCGCGGCCAGCGGCACGTCGGCGAGAAAGCCATCGATCGCCCGCAATTCGGCGTCCCGCCCGAATATGCCCGCCCCCACGGCTGAAGGGTACGGTCCGAAGCGAGCCAGCGATAGGGCCCGGGGCCGTCGCCATTCCGTGCCATTCGGTGCCGCCGTTCAAACTGTGTGGTTTTCCGCGTTCACGCCCGAGTGCCCGGCCCCTAGCTTTCAAGGGCAACACCAGCCCCGGCGGGGATTAGACCCAGGGAAGGAACCAGCATGCGCAAGAACTACAAGAGGCTGCTCGCGGCGGCAGGCGGGCTCGCGGCCGCGGCGGCCATCGCCGCCGCACCGATCGCGGCAGCGTCGGCGGCGCCGGTCGCCTCAGGCACCGAGCACTTCCAGATCATGACCACCTCGGCGACCGCGAACAAGGCCGACGTGATCACATTTGGGCTGTTCACCGCGGCCGGCGTGGACATCCAGGGGCAGAAGGTCGACACGTTCAGGCTGCCCGGCGGCAGCTTCAAGGTCGCCCACTCCAACGGCACCGGCAGCCAGCGGTTCAACCCCGCGACCTGCCTGCTCCAGCTCAGTCTCCACGGCACCTACACCGTCGGCCACGGTACTGGCCGCTACGCCAGGATCAGCGGCCACGGCACATACCAGCTGTCGATCGTCGGCCTGGGCGCCAAGGTGCACGGCAGATGCTCGCAGAGCGCTCCGCCGATCGCCTTCCAGCAGGTCATCGACGCTTCGGGGCCGGTCAGGCTGTAGCCAGGCCAGGGGAAATGGCGGCCCGCCCGGGGTTTCCCGGGCGGGCCGCCATCGTCGACCCTGCGGCCGCGGATGCCCTAATAACCCGGCGGTGCCGGGAAGCCGCCGACCACGTCCTCGTAGGCGCGGGCCACGCGCAGGCACGTGCCGTCGGCGAAATGGCGGCCGACGATCATCAGGCCGGCCGGCAGGCCGTCGGAAAGGCCCGCGGGCACGGAGATCGCGGGGTGCCCGCTGACGTCGAGGGGCGCGGTGTTGGCGATCATCTCCAGGGAGCGGGACAGCTTCTCCTCGCGGCCGGCGTCGGCCGCTGGGATCACCGAGGCCACGATCGGCAGCGTGGGCATGACCAGGACGTCGGCGTCGGCGAGCGCCGCGTCGTAGGCGGCCCGCAGCTCCAGGGCGAGGTTCCTGGCCATCGCGTAGTGCCTGCCGTCGTAGCGGTCGATGGCGTACCGGCCGGTCAGCGCGGTCAGCTTCAGCGACTCGGACATCTGCGCCGCGTGGTCCCTGCGGCCCTGCGCGTAGTGCGCGATCAGCTCGGGGTCGTAGAGGCCGGGGGAGTTCATCCCGTAGCCGTTGCCGTCGATCATCTGGGCGACCGCGCCGTCGGTGGCGATGATGTTCCAGACGTGCAGCCCGTCGCGATGCCACGGAATGCTGATCTCGCTGACGTCCGCGCCGGCCGCGGCCAGCCTGGCGATGGCGGCGCGCACGGCCTCGTCGACGCCGGGCTGCGACTGGCCCGGGATGCCGAACCCCTCCGTGACGACGCCGATCCGCAGCCCGGCGACGCCCGCGTCCAGGCCGGCCAGGTAGTCCGCGGCCGGCGGGTCGTGGCGCTGCCGCGGGTCGAGCCCGTCCCGGCCGGCCAGGACGCCGAGCATCAGCGCGGCGTCGGCCACCGTGCGCGTGATCGGGCCCAGGTGATCGAGGGTGTTCTCGATCGGGAACGCCCCCGTGTACGGCACCAGCCCGTGGGTCGGCTTGTGCCCGACCGTGCCGCAGAACGAGCTGGGGATCCGGACCGAGCCGCCCTGATCGCCGCCGAGCGCCATGTTCGCCAGGCCGGCGGCGACCAGCGCCGCGCTGCCGCTCGATGAGCCGCCCGCCGATCTCGTCCGGTCCCAGGGATTGCGGACCGGGCCGGTCCTTGACGTGTGACTGCCGCCCGAGAAGCACAGGTCCTCGCACACCGCCTTGCCGGTGATCGTCGCTCCCGCGTCGAGCAGGCGCGTCACCACCGTGGCGTCGCGGAGCGGCACGTAGCCCTCGACGGTCGCCGACCCATTCATCATCGGCACCCCGGCCACCGCGATGTTGTCCTTGATCGCCACCCGGCGCCCGGCCAGCGGGCCGCCGTCGGCTCCCTTGATCTCGGTGGTGACGTACCAGGCGCCGAGCTCGTTCTCGGCCTCGGCGGGCCGCTGGTGCGGCCGGTCCGGCATCTCGGGGAGGCGGGCCGCGTACATGCGCTCGACCGCGTCGTAGGACTCCATCGCGCCGGCGATGATGACCCGGAAGGCCTCGATGTCCTGCGGGCTCAGGCCGAGCCGGTACCTTTCCGCGATCCTGGCCAGATCGTCGCTGGTGGGGGGCGTCATGACCATCGCGATCTCCCTATGTCACGAAGAGTCCGGCGTGGGCAGCATAGCCCCGCGTCCGGGCCTCCTCACAGGGTCACGGGTCCGGAGGTGTAGTCGACCCGCCAGGTGCGCCCGCCGTCGCTGGTGCTGACCACGCGCCAGTAACGGAGCGGGCGGCTGGGGACGTTGCGACCCGGGCTGGAGCCCGGTTCTGACCCGGTCGTCAGGCTGGACGTCCGGCCCAAGCTCGTGCGATTCTCCACCAAATGCTGCGTAACAGGTCATCGGGAGGTCGGCCAGATGGTGAACATCGTAGATCACGGGACCTGGCGGCTGACAGCCGCAGACGAGCGGCTGCACACCCCGGGCCCGGAGCGGCTGTGGAACGAGTCGTACTACTTCGACTTCGCCGCGCCGGACGGCTCCGTCGGCGGCTACGTCCGCCTCGGCTTGTATCCGAACTGGGACCGCGCCTGGTACTGGGCCTGCGTTGTGCGGCCAGGCCAGCCGACGGTGCTGGTAGCCGACCATGCCGCACCGCTGCCGGCGCCAGGCGGAACGGACCTGGGCACCGGCACCTACGTCGCGGGGCAGGACATCGCGGAGCCGTTCCTGACGGCCCGCGTGCGGCTGGAGACGTCGGCGGCAGCGCTGCTGCCGCACGCCAGCGCCGGGTACGGCGACCTGGCCGCGGCCGAGCCCACGCAGCTGGCCCTGGACCTGGAATGGACGACTGTCGGCGGCGTGTACCCGTACAAGGACCTGCCGCGTTACGAGATACCGTGCCAGGTCACCGGCGCGTGCGCAGTGGACGGCCGGGACATCCGCGTCGTCGGCTGGGGCGAGCGGGACCATAGCTGGGGCGAGCGGGACTGGTGGCAGATCTCCTGGCTCTGGACATCGGGACGGCTCGGCGACGGCACGGCGTTCCATGGCATGCAGGCGAACATCGGGTTCGCCATCCCGTGGCCGTCGTTCGCTGTCACTCCGGAGGGCGAGCTGAGCCACCTCAGCGGGTTCTGCGCTGAGACCAGCTTCGGCTCTGACGATTTCCCGGTCCGCTCCAGGCTGCTGCTCTCCGGCGCGCCGATGACGGCGGAACCGCTGGCGTTCGCGCCGGTCGCCATGACATCGCCGGACCGTGGCCGGGTGTCGCACTTCCCGCGGGCGATGTGCCGCTTCACCGCAGACGACGGCCGTATTGGCTACGGCTGGACCGAATGGAATCAGCCACCCGGCTGGCGCGACCATGGCTGGTCCTATCTCGGCGAAGACGGTGCGCAGTGATGCTCAGGGCCGCATCCGGCGGCCACGATCTCACCGCCGATTTCCTGACGCAGGCCCTGGCCGGCCACCTTGACGGCGGCACGGTGACCGAGGTTGATTCGGCGCCGGTCGGGACCGGCCAGGTATCCGACAGCTTCCGGCTGCGCCTGACCTACGACAGCCCGGCCGCGCTGCCGCTCACGATGATCGCGAAGGTTCCGGCCGCGGCGCCGGCGAGCCGGAACGCAGCGCGGGCGTTCCGCACCTACGAGATCGAGGCAAGCTTCTACGGTCAGCTCGCCGCCCGCCTTCCGGTCTCGCTGCCCTGCTGCTACTACGCCGGCTATGAGGCGGAACCCGACGAGTACATCGTGCTGCTGGAAGACCTCGCGCCCGCCCAGCCCGGCGACCAGCTCGCCGGGATCAGCGTCGACGACGCCGCGGCGGCGATCGAGGAGCTCGCGGCACTGCACGCGGCCGGCTGGGGGAGTCCGGAGCTGGCAGCCTTGCCATGGCTGAACCGGTCGACCCCGGAGGCCGCGACCCTCCTCGCCGGGGTCTTGCTCGACCTGTATCCCGGCTTCCGGGAGCGGTACGCCAGCCAGGTGGAGCCCGGGACGCTCGCCCTCATCGAGGACTTCCTGCCGCGCGCGCCCGGCTACCTCGGCGGCGCCGACTATCAGCCGCGCACGATCGTGCACGGCGACTTCCGGGCCGACAACCTGCTCTTCGGCGGGCTCCGACCGGTGGTCCTCGACTGGCAGACGTGCAGCTACGGCGCGGCAGCCAATGACCTGGCGTACTTCCTCGCCTCCAGCCTGCTGGTGCCCGACCGGCAGCACCACGAGGAGGGGCTGGTGCGCACCTACCACCACGCACTCACCGCCTGCGGGGTGCAGCTGAGCTGGGCCGACTGCTGGGCCGGCTACCGGAGGCACGCGTTCGGGGGCATCGTGATGGACATCGTGGCCGCGATGGTCGTCGAGCAGACCGAGCGCGGGGACGAGATGTTCGCGGCCATGGCGTCCCGGCACGCCAGGCACGCCATCGACGTGGATGCGCTAGCCCTACTTGAATAAGCCCGCCGGCGATACCAGACAGGCCGGCCGTGCACCTGGACCGTGGCCGGTACCTGGCAGCGTTGTCACCGAACCCCGCGCACGACGTGCAGCAAGTACTCCTTCCTGTTGAGCGGGTTCTGGTCAGAGCGCGGGCGGGCCGGCACGACGCCGCGGACCGGCTGGTAGCGCTCGAACGCGGTTTCCAGCACGCCCTCGCCGCGGGTCAGCGCGGGCAGCTGCTGCTCGAGCTCACGCACCCGGGCCGCCGGGATCTCGCCGTCCAGCACGCACGACGAGGCCTGCAGCGCCTGCGCCCGCGGGACACCGTGCAGCCGGGCCAGCAGCGCCAGCAGCGGCATGAGCGCGTCGGCCGGGGCCTCGAGGCGGAACCGGTGCCACGGCTCGTACACCCGGGTGCCGGCCTGCGCGAGCGCGGCCATCAGCACGAGCGGCGTCAGGTTGCGGAAGTCTCCCGCGGTGCTCGACATGCTTTTGTCGAAGGTGCCGTGCGCGTGACTCTGCCGCGGCCAGTAGCCCGAGTGCGTCATCGTGACCACGCAGTCGGTGACCTGCCAGCCGCAGATGCCCTGCCCGAGAGCCTCCCGCACGGTCTCCTCGACCGCCTTGAGGAACGAGAACGGCAGCGCGCCGAGCTCGATCTCCAGCCGGAACTCGACGCCGGAGCCGGCGGCGCCGGGGTCGACGCGCAGCCCGATCCCGGCCAGGAACGGGTTGGGCTTGACGCCGATCATCTCGACGGCCGAGCCGGAGCCGACCGGCCGCTCGATGCAGATCGTCGTGGTCTCGCGGAACCCGACGTCGATGCCGAAGTCGTCGGCCAGCGTGGCCTGGATGACCTCCTTTTGCACCTCGCCGTAGAGCGAGACGAGGATCTCCTGGCGCACGTCGTCCTGCCGCAAGTTGATCAGCGGGTCCTGCTCGGCGAGCTGGGCCAGCGCGACGTGCAGCGCGCCCTTGTCCGCCGGGCGGCACGCAACGACCACGGTCTCCAGGGTCGGCGGGGCGAACTGGCGGCCCGCGGCGGTTGCGGTGGGCTCGCCGAGCGTGTCACCTATCTGGACGTCGCTGAGGCCCCAGAGCTTGCCGATCTGCCCGGCGGCGACGGACGCGCGCGGCACGGCCGGGCCGCGGTCGAACACGCTGATCGCGGTGACCCTTTGATCCCGGAGCCGGTCCCTGGCGCGCACCGTGCCCGAGAACAGGCGCGCGAAAGCGATCTTCTCCCCGGCCGGACCTCGCTCGACCTTGAACACGGTGCCAGAGACCGGGCCGTCCGCATCGCCCTGCGCCGCAGGCAGCAGCTCCCGGATGCCGGCGGTCAGCGCGTCCACGCCCGCGCCGGTCACGGCCGAGCCGAAGAACACCGGGTGCACCAGGGCGCGCCGGGTCTGGGCCGCGAGCTCGTGGCGGAGCCGGCGGTAGGTGATCGCGGCCTCGTCGTTGACGTAGGCGGCCAGCAGCTCGTCGTCGCGGGCCGCCAGCACGTCGGTCATCCGGGCCGTGAACCCGGCGTCGCCATCTTGGTAGGGCGTGAAGCCCGCGCCGCGCGTGCCCAGCTGGCGCGCCGATCCCATCGGGACGATGGCCGGGGTCAGCTTCTCCTCGATGGCCGCCAGCAGGGCCGCATCGCGCGCGCCGCTGCGGTCGATCTTGTTCACGAACAGGAGCGTGGGAATGCGCAGCCGCTGCAGGGTCCGCATCAGCACGCGGGTCTGCGCCTGCACCCCCTCGACGGCGGAGATCACCAGCACGGCGCCGTCGAGCACGCTCAGCACCCGCTCCACCTCGGCGATGAAATCCGGGTGGCCTGGCGTGTCGATCAGGTTGACCGTGACGTCCTCGATCGCGAACGACACGACGGCGGACTTGATCGTGATGCCGCGCCGTCGTTCCAGCGCCAGCGAGTCGGTCTGGGTGCTGCCGTCGTCGACATTGCCGATCTCGTCGATGACCCCGGCGGCGAACAGCAGCCGCTCGGTCAGGCTGGTCTTACCGGCGTCAACATGCGCCAGAATCCCCAGGCTCAGCGTTCGCACGGAGCGTCATGTCCTTTGCGTAGGCAGCGGTTCCTGTCTGGATTGACATGGACGCTGCTCGCATGACGGTCTCCTGCTCTGCCCGCTGAACCGGCCGCTGGCATTCCAGCAGATCACAACCTTGCCGGGCAAGCGATTTTCCGGGCGGCGCCTGCGGCGAGGTCAGGCCACGCGGCGCCAGCCGAGCTCGCCCGCCTTCCACCGGGCGACGGCCGTGTGCATGGTCACGACCTTGACCTGGCGCAGCAGCCAGCCCGGATGGTCCATCGCGTGCTCGGCCTCGATCATCGCCTCGAGCGTCGACGGCTGCGGGATGTCGTGCTTGGCTCCGGACTGCTCGACCAGCACGAGGCGGGCGGGACGCACGTCACGCCCCGCGGCGTTATGTATGGTCATATTCCTTAGACTGCGCGACAGGCCCGCCCGTTCCCTTTGCACGAAAAGTCCGTCTGGATCAGCGAAACGGCCCGGCGGGCGGCTACCAGATCCGGGCGCGGGTGGGGGACACCCGGATCAGGTGCGGGTAATCGCGGGCGAAGCCCTGCGGCGTCCACCCGTACGAGTCGATGAACTCGCGGTACTTACCGATGTAGGCGGGTACGGCATCGGCCCTGGGCCCGTCGGGGTCGACCCTGGCCGTGCCCTCGAAGATCACGTTCGCGCCGCCCCGGCCGTTGCCCTCGAGGTGCAGGCCGACGCGCGGGTTCGACTCGATGTTGCGGACCTTGGGCCCGCTCGCGAGGCCGTAGATCAGGAACTCGCCGGACTCCCAGAGGAACCAGACCGGTGTCGACTGCGGCTGGCCTGACGGGGCGACGGAGGTCAGCCAGATGATCGGTTCGGCCTGCAGGCGGTCGGCGGCCACGGCGTGGGCCGGGTTTTCCGGATTCAGGATCGTCATCTCTGCTCCGATCGCGGGGAGAATCGCCTCATGAGCGTGCAGCTGAACCACACCATTGTCGCGTGCCGCGATCAGCAGCGGTCCGCGGCGTTCCTCACCGAGATCCTCGGGCTCCCCGCGGCGACCAGGTTCGGGCACTTCCTCGTGGTGCAGGCCGACAACAGCGTCTCGCTGGACTTCAGCGAGACGAGCGAGGAGATCAAGGCCCAGCACTACGCGTTCCTGGTCGGCGAGGAGGAGTTCGACGCCTCGTTCGGCCGCATCAAGGAGCGGGGCGTGCCGTACTGGGCCGATCCCGGCCAGACGCGGCGCGAGGAGATCAACACCAGGGACGGCGGGCGGGGCCTGTACTTCACCGATCCCGACGGTCACGTGCTCGAGATCCTCACCCGCCCATACGGGAGCGGCGGCTAACCCAGCTGATCATGCGGCCAGCTCGACCAGCGTGGCGTTCGCCGTCCCGCCGCCCTCGCACATCGTCTGCAGGCCGTACCGGATCCCGCGGTCGCGCATGTGGTGCACCATGCGGGTCATCAGGATCGCGCCGGACGCGCCCAGCGGGTGGCCGAGCGCGATCGCTCCGCCCAGCGGGTTCATCTTCTCGGGATCGGCGCCTGTCTCGGCGAGCCAGGCCAGGGGCACCGGCGCGAACGCCTCGTTCACCTCGAACACGCCGATGTCCCCCAGCGCGACGCCCGCGCGGCCCAGCAGTTTCTCGGTGGCGGCGATGGGCCCGATGAGCATGAGCACCGGGTCGGCGCCGACCACGGCCCCGCTGAGGTACCGGACGATCGGGGTCAGGCCGAGGCTGCGGGCCCGCTCGGGCGTGGTGACCAGCAGGGCGGCCGCCCCGTCCGAGATCTGCGAGGCGTTCCCGGCGTGGATCACGCCGTCCTGGATGAACGAGGGCTTGAGCTGCGCGAGCCGCTCGACCGTCGAGCCCCTGCGCACGCCCTCGTCCGTAGTGACCTCCTGACCGTCGGCCTGCACCGGCATGAGCTGGGCGTCGAACGCGCCGCCGTCGATGGCCGCCGCGGCGAGCGCGTGCGAGCGCACCGCGAACGCGTCCAGGTCGGTGCGGGAGAAGCCCCACTTCTCCGCGATCAGCTCGGCGCTGATGCCCTGGTTGAACGAGAAGTCGTCGTAACGGGCCAGGACCGTGGGCCCGTACGGCATGCCGATCTGGCGGGCCGCGCCGAGCGGCACCCGGCTCATGCTCTCCACGCCGCCGGCGACGACGATGTCCATCGCGCCGCACATGACCGCGTGCGCGGCGAAGTCCAGGGCCTGCTGGCTGGAACCGCACGCCCGGTTGACCGTGGTCCCCGGGATGCGCTCGGGCCAGTCGGCGGCCAGCGCCGCGAACCTGGCGATGTTGCTCGACTGGTCGCCGATCTGGGACACGCACCCCCAGATCACGTCGTCGACCAGGTCCGGGCCGACGCCGGTGCGGCGCACGAGCTCGTTCAGGACCAGGGCCGACAGATCGACCGGGTGCACCGTCGACAGCCCCCCGTTGCGCTTCCCGACCGGCGTGCGCACGGCCTCGACGATGACGGCATCACGCATGGGTTCCTCCTGAGGGCGCGGGCCGGCCGGTTCCGGCCCCGATGTCATCATTGTCCCTGTCGCGGACCAGGTCCACGGTCAGGCCTGGTAGTGGTCGATGCCGTCGAGCCGGCTGGGCCGCAGCCGACCCTGGGCGGCCAGGACCGTCAGGTGCGCGGCCGTCTCGGTGATCGCGAGCATCTGGTTGAACGGGTCAAGGTCCTCGAGCCGCCGCTCTCGCCGGGTCCACCTCAGCTCGCGCGCGACCTCCAGGCCGGTCTGGGCCCCGGCGGCCACGGCGGCGGCCGCGGCGTCCAGCCGCCGGTCGTGGTGGGCCAGCAGCTCATCGACCCGCTCGTGGGTGCTGGCGGTCGGCGGCCCGTGCGCGGGCAGCAGCTGCATGTCGGGCAGCTCCCTGGTCACCGCCAGCGACCGCAGGTAGTCGGCCAGCGGTGAGACGACGGGCGCCATCTCGAAGCCGATCGACGGGGTGATGTGGGGGAGCAGGTGATCGCCGGCGAACAGGGACGCGGCGGTCTCGTCCGCGAACACGACGTGGCCGCGCGTGTGCCCCGGGGTGGGGACGCCGTCCAGCGTCCTGTCCTTGAGCGCGATCTGCTGGCGGCCGTCCAGCCACTCATCGGGCGGGTCCCAGTGGTCCAGCGTGGCCTCGGGCCGGGGCCCGTGCTCCAGGACGTCGGCCAGGCCCGCGGCGCCGGCCGCCCGCAGCCGCGCCGGCGTGGCGTTGCGCTTGCGGCCCTCCGCCATCAGCCGGATCGCCTCCAACGTCCTGGCCTCGCCGATGCCCAGCGCGATGTGGGTGCCCCACCGGCGGCGCAGCTCGACCGCGTAAGAGTAGTGATCGCGGTGCACGTGCGTGACCAGGACGCGGCTGATGTCGGTGAACGTGTGCCCGAGCTCGGCCAGCCCGCGCTCCAGGGCCGCGGTGGTCTCCGCCACCGCCCAGCCCGCGTCGATGAGCGTCAGCGAGTCGCCGTGATCGATCGCGTAGACGTTCACGGCGCGCAGGCCGTCGCCCGGCAGCGGCAGCGGGATGCGGTAGACGGACGGCGCGACCGCGTGCGTGCCCGCGGCCGTCCAGTCAGCGGGCGGCCCGGCCTCTGTGGCCGCGCTCGTGGCTGTCACGTCCCCTAAACCCCCTTCGCCTCGGCTTGACCGGAAGTTTATATAGTTGCTGTTATAGATGTACGTGGCGGGGTGACCCGTCCCCAGGAAGGGCACCTCCGCATGACTGAACTGCTGGGCTCGCCGGAGCTGGTGGCGCAGGGGCTGAGAAGCGTCGGTTATCTGCCGAACGAGCGCATCGCGAGCGTGGTCTACCTTGGCGAGCGGCTGGCCAAGCCGGTGCTCGTCGAGGGCCCGGCGGGCACGGGCAAGACCGAGCTGGCCAAGAGCGTCGCGGCGATGAGCAACATGCGGCTGATCCGGCTGCAGTGCTACGAGGGCCTCGACGAGGCCAAGGCGCTCTACGAGTGGAACTACAAGAAGCAGCTGCTGCGGATCCAGGCCGAGCAGGTAAGCGGCCCGGGGGGCGGGACCGCGTGGTCGCAGCTGGAGTCGGACATCTTCAGCGAGGAGTTCCTGCTGGCCCGGCCGCTGCTGGCCGCGATCCGCGCGTCCGAGCCCGTGGTCCTGCTCATCGACGAGGTGGACCGGCTGGAGGTCGAGACCGAGGCGCTGCTGCTCGAGGTGCTCTCCGACTACCAGGTGTCGATTCCCGAGCTCGGCACGATCGCCAGCACCCAGACGCCGCTGGTGTTCCTGACCTCCAACAACTCGCGCGAGCTGTCGGAGGCGCTCAAGCGCCGGTGCCTGTACCTGTACATCGACTACCCGTCCGTCGAGCGCGAGCAGGAGATCGTCCGCAGCCGGGTGCCGGGGATCGCGGAGCACCTGGCTGCGCAGGTCAGCGGCCTGGTCCGGTCGCTGCGGGCGATGGACCTCAAGAAGCGCCCGTCGGTGTCGGAGACCATCGACCTGGCCCACACGCTGTTCCTGCTCGGCGCCGACGAGATCACCCCGCAGCTGGCCGCCGACACGCTGCACGTGCTGCTCAAGTACCAGTCGGACATCGAGAAGGCAGCGGCGGAGCTGACTGCGGGGGGTTCCGGGGGGTCGCTCCCCCGGGTCGGCACCGCGGGCCGGTGACATGACCGGCCAGCCAGCGCTGCGGACCCTGGCCGCGTTCGTCGCGGAGCTGCGGGCCATCGGGCTGCCGATCTCGGTGTCGGAGAACGTGGACGCCACCGCCGCCGTCGCGGCCATGCCGCTGGTCGACCGCGCGGCCCTGAAGAGCGCGCTGGCCGCGACGCTGGTCAAGAACAGCGATCACTACGGCGCCTTTGAGCTGGTGTTCGACATCTTCTTTGCGGGCCGCCAGCCCCCTGGCGACCCGGCGACGGACCCGGCGGGTGTGCTGAATGCCGGCCCCGGGGCCGCCGGGAACGGCGCGGGGCGCGGGGGCGTGGCCGCGATGCTCGACGACGCCGAGCTGCTCGAGCTGCTCTTCCGGGCCGTGGCGGCCGGTGACCGGGTGCTCATCCAGGCGGTGGTGGCCGAGGCCGTGAGCAGGTACGCGGGGCTGGAGCCCGGCCGGGCCGTGGCCGGCATGTACTACCTGTACCGGACGCTGCGGCAGCTGGACCTGGACGCGCTGCTCGAGCGCCTGCTCCGGTCGGCGGACGCGGCCGACCTCAGCGAGATGGACCGCCGGCTGGCCCGCGATGACTACACCCGGCGGGTCGATGACGTCAGGACCGAGGTGGAGGCCGAGATCCGGCGCCGGCTGGTGGCCGACCGGGGAGCCGAGGCGGTCGCGGGAACGCTGCGTCGGCCGCTGCCGGAAGACGTCGACTTCCTCAACGCCTCGCAGCAGCAGCTGGCCGCGATCAGGCAGACGGTGCAGCTGCTGGGCCGCAAGATGGCCGCGCGGCTGGCCCGCAAGCGGCGGCATAACCGGCGGCGGGCGCTCGACTTCCGGCGGACGATCCGGCTGTCGCTCGGCAACGGCGGGGTCCCGGTTGACCTGGCCTTCCGTAAGCCGCATCCGGCCAAGCCCGAGATCATGCTGGTCGCCGACATCTCGTCCTCGGTGGCCGCGTTCGCGAGCTTCACGCTGCAGCTCGCCTACGCGATCAGGTCGGAGTTCTCCCGGGTCCGCAGTTTCGTGTTCGTCGACGGGATCGAGGAGGTCACCGGCGTCTTCGAGTCGGCGCCCGACATGGCGGCCATCGCCCAGCACATCAACAAGGGAACGGGCGCCGTGCGCCTCGACGGCCATTCCGACTACGGCATGGTGCTGGAGAGCTTCTGGGATCAGTGGGGCGCGCAGATCAGGAAGCGGACCAGCGTGATCATCCTGGGCGACGGGCGCAACAACTATCACACGTCCCGCTCCCGGGTGCTCAAGTCCATCCGCCAGCGGGCGCGCCACCTGTACTGGCTCAACCCCGAGCCCAGGCACTCCTGGGACACCGGCGACTCGATCGTGAGTGAATACGGCCAGCACTGCGACAAGATGGTGGAATGCCGCAATCTGCGGCAGCTGCGGGACTTCGTGGAGGGACTTGACTAGGCCAGTGGCGGAGTTTGCCCCAGGGGGGACGACCCCCCTTCAACCCCCCGAGACGGAGCGGAGCCCTGCGACTGTTCCCGTGATGCTCGTGCACGGCTTCGCCTCCTCGTTCGAGCGGAACTGGCGCGAGCCCGGCTGGGCCGACCTGCTGGAGGAGGAAGGCCGGCCGGTAATCGGCATCGACCTGCCCGGCCACGGGGAGGCGGACAAGCCGACCGACCCCGCCGCCTACGCCGCGCTGGAGGAGTCGGTGATCGCGGCGCTGCCCCCGGCCGGGCAGGTCGACGCGGTCGGCTTCAGCCTCGGCGCCCAGGTGCTGCTGCGCGCCGCCTCCGCCGCGCCGGGCCGGTTCCGCCGGATCGTGCTCGGCGGGGTCGGCGACGGCGTCTTCGCCAGCGCCGACCCGGAGCCGGTCGCCCGGGTCGTCGAGACGGGGCAGGCGGCGGAGGAGGCCGGGCCTGCGGCCGCGGCGCTGGCCCACTTCGCGATGGCGCCGGGCAACGACCGGGCCGCGCTCGCCGCATGCCTGCGCCGCCCTCGGGCCCCGCTGACCGAGGCCGAGATGGCGGCGGTGCGGGTCCCGGTGCTGATCGTCCTGGGCGACCGGGACTTTGCCGGGCCGGCCGACCGGCTGGTCGCCGCCCTGCCCGACGCCCGGCTCGTCTCGCTGTCGCGCACCGACCACTTCGGGACCCCCAAGGACTTCCGCTTCGCCCAGGCCGCACTCGACTTCGTCCGTGCCTGACCTGCCGTCTCTCGCCGATCACCAGGAGGAACGCATGCCCGATTACCGGTACCTGACCTATGAGCTGCTCGACGAGGGAACGATCGCGAGGATCATGCTGAACCGCCCCAAGGCTCGGAACGCGCAGAACCGCGGGCTGCTGGCCGAGCTCGGCGACGCGATGCTGGCCGCCGAGGCGGACGACCGGGTCCGCGTGGTGATCCTGGGCGGAGCCGGGCCGCTGTTCTCCTCCGGGCACGACCTCGGGTCGCCCGACGCGGTGGCCGAGCGGACCGAGGGGCCCGGCCAGCATGCCACCTACGGCGGGTACGGCGCCACCCGGTCCGGCGCCGAGAAGCTCATGCTGCAGGAGTGGCACTTCTACTTCGAGAACACGCGCCGCTGGCGCAACCTGCGGAAGATAACGGTCGCCCAGGTCCACGGGGCCGTTTACGCCGCCGGCCTGATGCTCATGTGGGCGTGTGACCTGATCGTCGCGGCCGACAACGTGATCTTCGCCGACGTCGTGGGGGCCCGGCTCGGGATGTGCGGGGTCGAGTACTTCGCGCATCCCTGGGAATTCGGGCCGCGCAAGGCGAAGGAGCTGCTGCTGACCGGGGACTCGATCGACGCCGAGGAGGCCCACCGGCTCGGCATGGTGTCGAAGATCTTCCCGGCCGATGATCTTGCGGAGCGGACCCTGCAGTTCGCGCGGCGGATCGCCGCGCTGCCGACGGTGACCGCGCTGCTGATCAAGGAATCCGTGAACCAGACCGTGGACAACATGGGCTTCTACAACGCCCTGAACGCGTGTTTCACGCTGCACGAGCTCAACCATGCGCACTGGGCCGAGATCCATGCGAACAGGTTCCCGGTGGGCCTGCCCGAGGACGGCATCCCGGAATGGCGCTCGGCGCCGCCGGTCGTGCCCGCCCGGCGGGACATGGTCATCGGGTCGGAGGCGTAGCCCGCGGAGGCTGGTATGGCGGACGGTCTGCGGAACAACGTCGGGACGGGCTCGCGGACGGTGCCGGGCGCCGCGCTCCCGGAACGCCTCGCGGCCGCGGTGACCGCCCTGCGCAACCGCCCGATCTGGGCGACGGAGAAGGGCTTCGGGCGGATCGCGCCGTCTGGCCCGGCCTTCGCCGACCCGGCGGCGGGCAGCTCGCCGCCCGGTGGTCCGGTGACCGCCGCCCGGCTGGCCGCGCAGCGGCCCGCGCTGTTCGGCGGCGGCTTCGACATGCCGGTCCTCGTCCTGCGCGAGGCGGCGCTGCGGCAGAACATCGAGTCGATGGCCGCCTACTGCGCGGCGGCCGGGGTGCTGCACGCGCCGCACGGCAAGACGACAATGGCGCCCCAGCTGATCGCGCGGCAGCTCGCGGCCGGGGCCTGGGCCGTGACCGCCGCGACGATCGCGCACGCGCAGGTCTACCGGGCCTTCGGGGTGCCGCGGGTGCTGATCGCCAACCAGCTCACCGAGCGCGGCGCGGCCGAGTGGCTGGCCCGCGAGCTAGCCGCCGATCCCGGCTTCGACTGCTACGTGTACGCGGACAGCCTGGCCGGGGTCGCGCTGCTCGACGAGGCCGCGGCCTCGGTGCGGCCCGGCCGGCCGCTGAAGGTGCTGATCGAGCTCGGGTATCCCGGCGGCCGGGCGGGCTGCCGCAGCATCGTCGACGCGCTGGCCGTCGCCGGCGCGGTCGAGTCGGCCGCCGGGCTCGAGCTGGCCGGCGCCTCGGGCTACGAGGGCGGCATCGACCGCAAGGACCCGCAGGCCACCCTGGCCGCGGTCGCCGCGTTCTGCTCCGATCTGCGCACCCTGGGCGCGCGGCTGCCCGGCCCGCCGCCGGGCGGCAGGCACATCCTCAGCGCGGGCGGCAGCTCGTACTTTGACGTCGTGTGCCGTGAGCTGTCCGCGCCCAGGGCCGGGCAGGAGCATCCGCCCCAGGTCGTGCTGCGCAGCGGCGCCTACATCACGCACGATCACGGGCGCTACGCGGCGACCGGCCCGGGCAGCCGTCCAGGAACGGCCACTCCCGGGTCCGCCCCCATCCCGGAGTTCGCCCCGGCGCTCGAGCTGTGGACGTCCGTGCTGTCGGTGCCGGAGCCCGGCCTCGCGATCGCGAACGCGGGCCGGCGGGACGTCTCCCACGACCAGGGAATGCCGGTGCCGCTGCGCATCCGCCCGCCCGGGGCGGGCGGGTACCGCGCCGCGACCGGCATGCGCGTGACCCGGCTCGACGACCAGCACGCATACGTGCGCATCCCGGAGCCTGGCGGCCTCGCGCCCGGCGACCTGCTGGCCCTGGGCATCACCCACCCGTGCACCACGTTCGACAAGTCGCGGGTCATCCCGGTGGTGGATGAGGACGACCGCGTCGTTGACGCGGTGCACACGTTCTTCTGACCGCCGGGATCACATCACCGCGAGCTGGCCGCCGTCGATGACCAGCCCGGTGCCGTGGATGAACGAGGCGTCGTCGGAGGCCAGGAACGCGTAGGCCGCGGCCACCTCGTCGGCCGTGCCGGCCCGGCCCAGCGGGATCCGGTCCCGCGCGTAGGCCTCCTCGAAGCCCTCGCCCAGCCGCGCGGCGATGGCCGCGTTCAGCGGTGTGCTGATGTAGCCGGGGCAGAGCGCGTTGACCCGGATTCCGCGGCCGCCCAGCTCGACCGCCATGGTCTTGGTCAGCAGCAGGACGCCGCCCTTGGAACTGTTGTAGTGCGCGTAATCCTCCTCGCCCGCGATCCCGTTCGTGGACGACATGTTGATGATCACTCCCGTGCCGCGTTCCGCCATGCGCCGGCCGACCGCCTGGGCGACCAGGAACATGCCCCGCAGGTTGACCGCGATGATGCGGTCCCACTCCTGCGGCGGTATCTCCAGGAATGCCTTGCGCACCGACGTCCCGGCGTTGTTGGCCAGCACGTCCACGCGGCCCAGGGCGGCCTCGGCCGACGCCACCAGCCGCGCGACGTCGGCCTCCCGGCTGACATCGCACGCCATGCCGGAGACCTCGCCGACGGGAGCCAGGGCGGCCACGACCTGATCCACCTCGGCGGGGTCGAGGCCGCAGAGGAACACCCGGCACCTCTCCTCCAGGAAGCGCCGGGCCGCGGCCAGCCCGATCCCGCTGCTGCCCCCGCTGACCAGAACTCCCCGGCCCGCCAGTCCGCGCATGTCCCACAAGTTAGCCCCGATCCGGCATCTGAGATGCTCGGCCAGGAACGTTTTCCGGCGTGCGGAACCAGGGGCGGCAGGGCCCGGTGAGGGGGAGGCCATGTCCAACGAGGCGGTGGGCGGCACCCGGCCGTCCCGGCCCGGTGCCCCCGGAGCTACGGCGTGACCGCGGCCCCGGCCCCGCTGCCCGTGCCCGCCGCCGCGCTCGGCGAGGGACCGTGCTGGGATGCCGCGACCGGCTCGCTGTACTGGGTGGACATCACGGCCGGCCAGGTGCACCGGCTGGACGGCGACGGCGCGCACCACCGCTGGGAT
This sequence comes from Streptosporangiaceae bacterium, assembly GCA_035934395.1. Taxonomy (GTDB): domain Bacteria; phylum Actinomycetota; class Actinomycetes; order Streptosporangiales; family Streptosporangiaceae; genus JASHPR01. Next base: position 3,953 of record DASYXX010000020.1, on the reverse strand, counting down.
GTCGGCCAGGCGGTCGGAGCGGTCGTGCTGCGCTCATCGGGCGGCCTGGTGCTGGCCGCCCGGGGCGGCTTCCTGACCCTCGATCCGGTGACCGGAAACGTCGCCCCGCTGGTCGCCCTCGACCTCGGCGACGGCTGCCGGATGAACGACGGCGCGTGCGACGAGGCCGGCCGCTTCTTCGCCGGCACCATGGCCGACGACGAGTCGCCCGGCCGCGGCACGCTCTACCGCCTGGACCCCGATCACAGCGTGGCCGAGATCATCGGGGGGGTCACGGTCTCCAACGGGATCGGCTGGAGCCCGGACGGCCGCCTGATGTACTACGTCGACTCGCCGACGCGCCGGGTTGACGTGCTGGACTACGACGCGGCCAGCGGCGCGATCTCCGCCCGCCGCCCGTTCGCGGCCATTGACGCGGGCGACGCGATACCGGACGGCCTGGCCGTGGACGCGGAGGGCTGCGTCTGGGTCGCCCTCTGGGACGGCGGCGCGGTGCTGCGGTTCGGCCCCGACGGCCGTCTCCGCGGCTCGCTCGAACTGCCTGCGCCCCGGGTCACGAGCTGCGCGTTCGGCGGCCCGGACCTGGAGACGCTGTACATCACCACGGCGGCGGGCCCCGGCAGCGCGGGCGGGGAGCTGTTCTCGGCCCCGGTCGGGGTAGCCGGGCTGGCGACCTATGCCTACCAGGGCTGAGGAGCGATGATCCCGGGCCGGCCCAGGATCGCGATCGTGGGAGCGGGCGGGTGGACGTTCCCCATCCAGCTCGTGCGTGACATCCTGTCGTTTCCCGCCCTCGCGGGGGGCGTTCTGGCCCTGTACGACATCGACGCCAAGGCCGCCGAGCTCACGGCCACGGCGGCACGCCAGCTCATCGAGATCGGCGGGGCGCGGGCGACCGTGGAGATCCCCGAGGACCTTGCCGCCGCGCTGCGGGGGGCCGATTTCGTGCTTACGGTCTTCCAGGTGGGCGGCGTGCGCGCCTACGCCTGCGACGTCGAGATCCCGCGCGAGTACGGCATCGACCAGACCGTCGGGGACACGCTGGGGCCCGGCGGCGTCTTCCGCGGCCTGCGGACCATCGAGGCGCTCCGCGTGGTGGCCGAGACGGTGCGGCGGGAGTGCCCGGACGCGTTGCTGCTGAACTACGCCAACCCGATGTCGCCCAGCATCTGGGCCACGGACCTGCTTGGCGTGCGGGTCATCGGCCTGTGCCACAGCGTGCTGAACACGGCCGGGCTGCTCGCGAGGGAGCTCGGCGTGCCGCTGGCGGAGGTGACGTTCGACTCGGCCGGGGTGAACCACACGGCGTGGTTCACGACCTTCCGGCGGGGCGACGAGGACCTGATCCCGCGGATCCGGGAGGTGATGATCGCCCGGTACGTGGACGAGTCGATCCCGATGCTCGACCGGTCCGATGACCCCTATCAGAGCAACGAGCGGGTGCGGGCCGAGCTGATGCGGCTCACCGGGTACTTCCACACGGAGTCGAGCCACCACGCGAGCGAGTACTGGGCGTGGTTCCGCAAGACGCCGGAGCTGACCCGGCACTACCTGGACAGGCACTGGGACAACCTGGCGGTCTCCGCGGCCGCGGACAAGGCGCGGCACGACCGGTACATCGTGGACCAGGCACGGCGCGAGGGCATCCGGCACCACGGCGAGCTCGCGGCGCCGATCATGGACAGCATCGTGACCGGCACGCCCCGGGTGGTCTACGTCAACGTGCGCAACGGCGGCCTGATCACCAACCTTCCGGCGGACGCGTGCGTCGAGGTGGCCTGCGTGGCCCGCGGCGGCGGCGTGCGGCCGGTCCGTTACGGCGCCCTGCCGCCCGCCTGCGCGGCGCTCAACCAGGTCCAGATCACGGTCCAGCGGCTGATCGTGCAGGCGGCGATGTCCGGCCGCCGCGAGCTCGTGCACGCCGCCGTGGCGCTGGACCCGCTCACCAGCGCCGTGCAGACGCTGCCGAAGATCCGCGAGATGACCGACCGCATGCTGGAGGCCGAGGCCGAGTGGCTGCCCCAGTTCGCGAACGGCAGCACGTGACGCGCGGGCCGCGGGCCGGCGCGCTAGCGGAACCGCCTGAAGAACTCGCGCACGTCGCCGACCAGGAGGCCGGGTTCCTCCATCGCCGCGAAATGGCCGCCCCGGTCGAACTCGGACCAGTGCACGATGTTGTTGGACAGCTCGGCGAGCGGCCGCACCGGCCGGGCGATCTCCTTCGGGAAGACGGCGACGCCGGTGGGCGCGGTCGAGGTGGCCGGGGGGCCCCAGCCGCCGCTGCGGGCGGCCTCGTAGTAGAGACGAGCCGATGATCCCGCCGTCCCGGTCAGCCAGTAGATCGTGACGTTGGTCAGGAGCTGGTCGCGGTCGACGGCATCGTCGGGCAGGTCCCCGTCGGTCCACTCGCCGAACTTCTCCGCGATTCAGGCCAGCTGGCCGGCCGGCGAGTCGGTGAGCCCGTAGGCCAGCGTCTGCGGGCGGGTGGACTGGATCGCGCCGTACCCCGACCCGGTGGACCGGAACCGCCGCAGGGCCTCCACGCGGGCCTTGTCCTCGTCGCTGAGCTCGGCCTGGTCGCTCGGCACCGGAGCGAGCATGTTGAGGTGCACGCCGATGAGGTGCTCGGGGACGATCACGCCGAGCTCCCGCGAGATCGACGAGCCCCAGTCGCCGCCCTGGGCGCCGTACAGCCCGTAGCCGAGGCGCCGCATCAGCTCATCCCAGGCCCGCGCGATGCGGCGCACGTTCCAGCCCCGCTCCCGGGTGGGCCCGGAGAAGCCGTAGCCGGGAATCGCGGGGACGACCAGGTGGAACCCGTCGGCCGGATCCCCGCCGTGCGCCCGCGGGTCGGTGAGCGGGCCGATGACCTCCATGAACTCCACGATCGATCCGGGCCAGCCGTGGGTCATGACCAGCGGCAGGGCGCCAGGCTCGGCGGAGCGCACGTGCAGGAAGTGCACGTTCTGCCCGTCGATGGTGGTGGTGAACTGCGGAAACTCGTTCAGCCTCCGCTCCTGAGCGCGCCAGTCGTAGCTAGCGCGCCAGTACTCGGCCAGCTCCTTCACGTAGTCCAGCGGGATGCCGTAATCCCAGCCCACGCCGGGCAGCTGGTCGGGCCAGCGGGTCCGGTCCAGCCGGGCCCGCAGGTCGTCCAGGTCGGCCTGCGGGATCTCGATGCGGAACGGCCGGATCTCGGCCTCGCGGGATACGGTGCTCTCGCTCACGGTGCCCTGAAGTCCCTCTTCTTGATCTTCGCCATCCGGTCGTCGCCATCATGGTGCCAGACGACGTCCTCGTACGGGCGGCTGTGCAGCCAGGCGGCCAGGCCGTCGAAGTCACGCGCGCAGCAGTGTCCTGCGGCGAGGCCCGGGAGGCCAGCGGTTTATGGTCTGGCTCATGACGGTCTCACTGAACGACGCGGTACGCAGGCTCCTCGATGAGCCCAACCACGCGGTGCTCGGCACGGTCAATCACGACGGGAGCCCGCAGACGTCTGTGGTGTGGGTCGGCAGGGACGGAAACGACGTGCTGATCTCCACCGCCGCGGGCAGGCGGAAGGACCGCAACATGCGGCGCGATCCCCGGGTGAGCCTGAGCGTCTGGAACCGGGACGACCCGGAGCGAGACGCCGAGATACGCGGCTTGGCCGCCGTGATCGACGACGTCGGGCGGGAGCTGGCCGTGCAGCTCGCGGAGAAGTACGACGGACCCGGTGCCGGCGAGGAGTTCCTCGCGCTGCCGCCCGAGGTGGTGCGCGTCGTGGTCCGGATCACCCCGCAGCACGTCGCGGGAAACGCCGCGGGCTGAGCTGCCCGGAGCTGGTGCTGCCCGCGGAGCGCGAGTGACGACCCGCGGCTTGTCCAGAGCCGTCAGAGCGCGAGCTGCAGGATGACCGGCGAGGTCGGGTGCTCTGATCCGCCGGCGGGCTCCACGGTGAGGGCAAGGCGGTC
>DASYXX010000014.1:0-3015 GCA_035934395.1 Streptosporangiaceae bacterium | reverse complement strand
CCCGCCGTCCGCTACCTCGACGGACCCGAGAATGCGAAACTCCACGATGGCTACCAACTCCGGTGGGGGCTGCGCTCATCGTAAGCGCCTCGGCGCGCATTCCAGGTTCTCGCGCCGAATCCGGCAGCGGTCCCATGATCGCGGTAGCTCAGTCACCGTACTTGTGCTCCAGCTACCACGATCATGAACGGAGAAACCTGCCGCTCGCTCATGTGGAAGCCCACCGGGTGGGCTGGCGCACTGTGGCTCGGGTTACTGACCGCCGAACCAGCCGGGTACATCGAGCCGCCACGGATCCAGCGGCGTTACCAGGCGCAGGTCAGCTTCCAGCGCGCGCAGCCGCTCGGTCCCCAGGATCTCGGCCCAGCGGGCGCGCAGGTCGTCGAAGATGCGCGCCGACAGCGCCAGAGCGTCGACGGCCCGGTCGGTGAGCCGCACCACCTTGCGCCGCGCGTCGCCCGGATCGGGCCCGCGTTCGGTGTAGCCGAGCTGCTCGAGCGTGTCGATAGTCTTGCCCGCGGCCTGCTTGGAGATGCCCAGCCGCCGCCCGAGCTCCGCCGCGGTGGTGCCGCCGGGGCCGATGGCCTGGAAGACGAACCCGTGCATGGGCCGCATGTCTGGATGCCCTCGGCGGGCCAGCTCGGCGTGCAGCTCGTCGATGAGCACGCGGAACGCCAGCAGCAGCCGCAGCGGCAGCTCGAAGCCCGGCGTCTCCGCGACCCCCCCGACCGGCTCCGCCGCGCCGACCGCAGCCGTGCCCGCCGCAGCCACGCCCGCCGCAGCCACGCCCGCCGCTCCCGCCGTGGCCGGGCGCCCTGCCCCAGCCGCGGCCGCTCCCGCCGCTTCCTCCGCGGCCGCTCCCGCGGCTTCTGCCATGGCCGCCTCCTCCGTTACCCGTCGGCGGTTGACTGTAACGACAACCAGATTTACTATTTCGACAACCTTATTGTCCATCTTAGGAGGTTCCCGCGATGCCCGTCATCCGCCACGCCGACAGCCGCCGCACCGAGACGCCGAACGCCGTCATGACCACGCTGGCGTCGCCGACCCAGGGCGGCGCCGGGCATTCCGTCTGGCGCGTCGACATGCGGCCGGGCCAGTCCGGGCCGCTGCACGCCATCGACACCGAGCAGGTGTGGACCGTCCTGGACGGCGGCGCGACCGTGGAGCTCGACGGCCGGGCGCACACCGTTTGGCCGGGCGACACGCTGGTCATGCCGGCCGACGCGCCGCGGCGCGTCAGCGCGGACCCCGCCGCCGGGTTCGCCGCCATCGTCGTCGCGCCGCCCGGGACGCGCGCCTACCCGCTCGACGGCACCCATGTCCCGCCGACGTGCGCCGTTCCCGACGGCGACAAGCTGGTGCCCGCCTGGGTCGTCTGAGGCCCCCCGGCCGTTACGGTGATGACCCGGTAGCCGATTCAGCCTCTCCCGGCGGCGCCGCGGCCGCCATCCGGCGGACCGCCTCGGCCATCAGCTCGGGCGAGGTGCCCATGTTCAGGCGCGCGAAGCCGCGGCCCTGGGTGCCGAAGCCGGGGCCAGGGCTGAGGGCGACCCGGCCCCGGGCCAGGAACTCCGCCGCTGGGTCCTCGCCTAGGCCGAGCGCCCGGCAGTCCAGCCAGGCCAGGAAGCTCGCCTCCGGCGGCACGTACGCCACGCCGGGCAGGCGCTCGCCGAGCAGCCGGGCCAGCAGCGCGCGGTTCTCGTCGAGCTGCGCGAGCAGCGCGTCGAGCCAGGGCAGCGACCGCTCGAACGCCGCGACGGTCGCGGGCACGCCGGGCTGGCCGGGGAGCAGCGCCTCCCAGCGCTCCTCGAGGATGGCGCCAAGCTCCGGTGAGCCGACGACGGCGACGCCGCACTTGAGCCCCGGGATGTTCCACGCCTTCGATGCCGACGTGAAGGCGACCGACCGCTGGGTCATCTCGTGGTCGAGCGACAGGAACGGCACCTGCTCGGCGCCGGGCAGGACCAGCGGCGCGTGGATCTCGTCGATCAGCAGCAGCGTGCCGTGGCGCTGGCAGACGTCGGCCGCGGTCAGCAGCTGCTGCCGCAACCAGACCCGGCCGACCGGGTTGTGCGGGCTGCAGAGCAGGTAGACGTGGACCCCGTCGCCGGCCAGGGCCCGGTCGAGCGCCTCGAAATCCAGGTCATAACGGCCGTCGCCGAACCGCCGCAGCGGCGCCTCGACCACGCGCCGCCCCGCGAGCCGCAGCCGGTAGAAGAATGGCTGGTAGACCGGCGGGTTGATGACTATCCCGGCTCCCGGCGGCGTGACGGCCTGGATCACCTCGGCGACCCCGGTCATCACGTCGGGAATCGCGAATACCCCTGCCGGATCCGGTGACCAGCGCAGCCGCTTCTCCGCGAAGGCCGCGAACGCCTCGCCCAGGTCGCCCTGGTGGCCGTAGCCGCAGTCGCCGACGGCGAGCGCGTCCCGGACCGCCTCGACGATCGGCTCGGCTAGGTCGAAGTCCATCTCGGCCACGAACGCCGGAAGCACGTCCGCCGGGTGGGCCCGCCATTTGTGGCTCTTGCGCCTCCTGAGCGTCTCCAGATCGCAGCGTCCGAGCATCGGGTCCACCCACGGATCGTAACGCGGGCCCGCTCGACGGCCCGTAAGCCGCTGGCGGCCCCGGGCCCTGAATGCCAGGATCAGGGCACGAGCCGATCCTGCCGCCGACTGCGGGAGTGGGTGATGGTGCGGTGGCCGAAGACTGGGCCCGGCCGGTGGTGCACTGGGAGATCGTCGCCCGCGACCCCGAGCGCCAGGCCGCCTTCTACCGGGAGCTGTTCAACTGGGAGATCGCGGCGGGCCCGATCATGCAGATCCCGGCGGGGCTCGGCGGACCCGAACCCGGTCCCAGCGGGCACATTCGCCGCGGCGGCGATCCGGCCGTGCTCCTCTACGTGCAGGTACGCGACCTGCGCGCGTCGCTCGTCCGGGCCGGGCAGCTCGGCGGCACCGTGATCACCGAGCCCTTCGACGTCCCCAACGGCCCTACCATCGCCGCTATCA
>DASYXX010000941.1:0-8699 GCA_035934395.1 Streptosporangiaceae bacterium | reverse complement strand
CGAGGGCGCCGGAGACGATCAGCGCGACGTTGGTGCGGACCGACATCACGTACCGGACGGCCATGCCGAACGTCCTCTTGCGCCTGACGGCGTGCCGCACCAGGGCGGGATCGGGAGCGATGCCGCGTTCCAGAGCCAGGCGCTGCGCGTCGGATGGCTCGTGCGGCTGGCCCGGCCGCTGCCGCTCGGGCTGCGTGCGGTCCGCGTCGCCCGCCGCCGAGCCGTAGCCCGGCTCGGCCGGCAGCACCCCCTGGCCGCCCCTGGCGGGCTCCGGCAACCGGAAGACCAGCCAGGCGAGGCCGAACGCAGGGAGCGCCAGGATGACGAAGGCGGCGCGCCACGACAACGCCGCGATGTCGCCGGTGACCGCGAAGCCGACGCCCGCGCCCACCAGCTCGCCGGCCAGGATGTAGCCGTAGATCTTCCCCCGCTCCGACCCCGGTATCCAGTCCCCGACGAGCGACGCCACGGTGGGCGCGGTCGAGGCCGTGACCGCGCCGAGCCAGACCCGGTCGAACAGCAGCTGGCCGAACGAGTGGGCGGTCGCGCCCCAGATCATCGCCACACCCCAGATGACGATCGCGATCCCCAGCATCCAGGTGCGCCTGACCCGGTCGGCCAGCACGCCGAACGGCACGGAGAACACCGCGCCCACGAGCGAGGTCACGGCCACGAGCAGGCCGATGTCGGTGTTGCCGATGTGCAGCGCGTTCCGCAGCTGGACGGCCGCCGCGCCGACCGTCGCGGTGTCCGCGCTCGACAGCGCGAGCACGCTCGCGAGCACGAGCACGATCCGGGTGCGAGCGGGGCCGCCGGAAGCCTCGACCACCCGCCGCCTCGCGGCCTGCCCTCCGCGGCGGACAACCCGGTACGCGGACCCAAGCGCCCTGGAGCCAGCCGCCGGGCCTTCCGTGCTGCGCAATCGTCACTCGCCTCCGGGGCGCCCTAGAGGCACTCCTGCTCGCTCCTGCAACCGGTCCTCGTTTTCCTGGCCGCTCTCCTGGTTAGGAAGGCAGGCGGTCACCGCGGTGCTCCCCGCGCGTCCCCGTCACACTCCTAGCCCAAGTATTCTGCCTCTGCGCCGCCGCGACGACCGTCGCGGCCGACGGATTGCCGGGCGGCTCAGCTATCGTGATGCGTGTTTACCGTCGAATGAGGAACAATTACTTAACGTGAGCCCGCTGCGTCCGCGCACCACCCAGGCCGATGAGGCTTGCGCCGAGGCCGTTGACCTCGCCCGTTCTGCGGCCGAGGAGCTGGCCGGCGCAGAGCTGGTCGGCGAGCACCTGGGCGTCGAGCCCGACGGCGACCGTGTCTGCACTCACCTGTTCGCGAACCTGGACCCCGCCTACGCGGGATGGCGGTGGGCGGTCACGATCGCCCGGGCGTCCAGGTCACGTATCGTGACCGTGAGCGAGAGCCTGCTGCTGCCCGGCCCCGATTCGCTCCTCGCCCCGGACTGGGTGCCGTGGCGCGACCGGGTGCGGCCCGGCGACCTGGGAGTGGGCGACCTCCTGCCCGCCCAGCCCGATGATGACCGGCTCGTCCCCGCGGCCGTGCTCGAGGGCGCCGACGGCGTGCTGACCTGGGATGACAGCCCGGCCTGGGCGCAGGAGCTCGAGCCCGACGTCACCGTCGCGGACGACACCGGGGAACTGCCGGCGTCCGGCGAGGCGGCGGCGGGCGCGGAGGCCGCGGACGTCGCGGCGCGGGACTTCGGCCTGGCGCCGGGGCCCGCTCGCGTGCTGTCCGCGATCGGCCGCGACGAGACCGCCCTGCGCTGGTACTCCGGCGATCACGGCCCGCGGAGCCCGCTGGCTCACGCGGCGCCCGGGCCGTGCATGACCTGCGGGTTCCTGGTCCGGCTCGGCGGTCCGCTCGGGCGGGTGTTCGGGGTGTGCGCGAACGAGTACGCCCCGGACGACGGGCGCGTCGTGTCCCTCGACCACGGGTGCGGGGCGCACTCCGAGGCCACCAGCGCCGAGGGCGCCTACGGCGCCGCGTCCCCGGTCATCGACGAGCTCGGGTACGACCTGGTCGACACGCCGGGGATCTCGATGGACGAGACCGTCTTCGAGTCCCTCGACCACGCCTAGCCGCGCCTAGCCGTCCGACGAGCGGGCCCGTGCCCGGCGCTGCGCCGCGCGGGCGCGCGATCGCTTCAGGAACGGCACGTACAGCAGCCCGAAGAGGCCCAGGCCGACGCCGGTGACGCAGGTCCAGATCCACCAGCGGTCGGACGCCGGGATATCCGTCCTGACCGCCAGCAGCACGATCAGGGCGATCAGCCAGCCGCCGGTGATGACCCCGGCGACGACCTGATCGTTGGCCTCGAGCGGCTCCGGGCTCGGACGGCGGGTGCTGCTCACCCATCCACGCTAGTTCGTCTGGCTGCGCGTGGTGTACTTGGACCGGGCCCGTGAACCCGCGGATGCCCGATGCCCGTTCATCTCGCTGACGGCGGAATGCCGCCGACCCGGCCGCCGTTAGCAAAGGTAATGACTCAGGCTAATGAACATGACCTCTCCCGAGACCAGGTCCGACGCCGGCCTGGCCTCAGCGCTCAGGATCTCGGTCAGCAGGCTCGCACGCCGGCTGCGCGCCGAGCGCGCGGCGCACGGGTTGCCCGAGCTGTCCGAGCTGTCCGACACCCAGATGGGAGCCCTCGCGACGCTGGAGCGCCGCGGCGCGATGACGCCTGGCGAGCTGGCCGAGCACGAGAAGGTGCAGCCGCCCTCCATGACGAGGGTCATAGCCGTCCTCGAGCAGCGCAGCCTGGTGATGCGGGCGCCGCACGCGACCGACAAGCGCCAGGTGGTGCTCACGGTGACGGACGAGGGCCGGAACCTCGTCCATCAGTCGCGCAGGGTCAGGGAAGCCTGGCTAGCCAGGCGGCTGCGGGAGCTGACCCCGGACGAGCGGGCCAAGCTGCGGGCGGCGGCGCCGATCCTGGAGAAGCTCAGCCAGTCCTGACGGGCTCTCCTGCCACGCGGTCGGTTACGACGGCGTCGGCTACCACGAGGCGCAGCACCTTCGGGTCGCTGCGCAACCGCAACTACCGGCTGTTCGCGACCGGGCAGGTGATCTCGAACACCGGCAGCTGGATGCAGCGGGTGGCCCAGGACTGGCTGGTGCTCGACCTCACCCATGCCAGCGGGTCGGCGCTGGGCATCACCACCGGACTTCAGTTCCTGCCCCTGCTGCTGTTCAGCCTCTGGGGCGGGATGATCGCGGACCGCTACCCGAAGCGGCGGATCCTCATGGCGACCCAGGCCGCGGCGGGCGGCCTGGCCGTGATCCTCGGCCTGCTGGCGCTGACGCACGCGGTGGCGATCTGGCATGTGTACGCCCTGGCTTTCGCGCTCGGCCTGGTCACCGTCGTCGACAACCCGACGCGGCAGGCCTTCGCCGCCGAGATGGTGGGGCGCCGCGGGATGCCCAACGCGATCGCGCTGAACAGCGCGGTGTTCAACCTGGCCCGGATCGCTGGCCCGGCCGTGGCCGGGCTGGTCATCAGCGCGGCCGGGACCCCGGCCGCGTTCCTGATCAACGCCGCCTCCTACGGCGCGGTGCTGATCAGCCTGAAGCTCATGCGGCAGTCCGAGCTGCACGGAGTCGAGCGGCTGCCCCGGGCCAAGGGGCAGCTACGCGAGGCGATGAGCTACGTAAAGGACCGCCCGCGGCTGTGGATGCCCATGGTGCTGATCTTCTTCGTTTCGACGTTCGGCATGAACTTCCAGGTGACGAACGCGCTGATGTCGCGCGGCGTCTTCCACACCGGCGCAGGCGCGTTCGGCCTCGCCTCCGCGGTGTTCGCCGCGGGCGCTCTGGGCGGGGCGCTGCTGGCCGCCCGCCGCGGACGCCCGACCATGGCGCTGCTGCTCGCGACGTCGCTCGCGTTCGGTGTCCTCGAAGTGATCGGCGCGCTGATGCCGGACTTCTGGTCGTTCCTGGTCGTGCTGGTGCCGACCGGGCTCGCGCTGCTCAGCTTCACCACCGCCGCGAACTCCGCCACGCAGCTCGGGACCACCGCCGACATGCGGGGCCGGGTCATGGGCCTGTACCTGCTGCTGTTCCTGGGCGGCACGCCGCTCGGCTCGCCGCTCGCCGGCTGGATCGCCGAGACCTTCGGGCCGCGGATGAGCATGATCGCCGGGGGCCTGGTCTCCGTCGTGGCGACGGCCGTGATCGGCGTCATGCTCGCCCGCAGCCAGGGCGTCCGCGTCCGCGAGTACGTCCGGCCCGCCCGGCTGGCGCGCCTGGTGACTCTGTTAGCCCTAGCGGGGACGACCCCCCTTCAACCCATTAGCGAGCCGGAGGGCGCGGCGCCGCCTGGACTGAGGAGCGAGCGACGAGGGACGGCGGTGCCTTAAGGGCGCCCGCAGGCGAGCGGGAAGTACAGCCGCGGAGCAAGCTCCGCGAGTTATAGCGCTTGCAGGCCCGCCTGCCCGGGCGACAGGATGGCAGCCCGGCTAACACGGAGCCGCCATGAGGCTGTTCGTCGCGATCGCGCCGCCGCCTGCGGTGCTGGACGAGGTCGAGGCCGCGGTGGCGCCCCTGCGGCCTGCCTGGCCTGGTCTGCGCTGGACGGGCCGCGAGGCGTGGCACGTTACGCTCGCGTTCCTCGGGGAGGTCGGCGAGGACACGGCGGGGGCTCTCGGGCCGCGGCTTGAGCGGGCCGCGCAGCGGCACCCGTGCATGCCCTTGTCCTTCGCCGGGGCGGGTGCCTTCCCGGCTCCGCGGCGCGCCCGGGTGCTCTGGACCGGGATCCACGGTGACCGTCGTGCCCTGGAGGCGCTGGCCTGGTCGGTCGCGGCCGGCGCCCGGCGGGGCGGGGCGCCGCCGCCCGACGAGGGCCGGCGGTTCCGGCCGCACCTGACCCTGGCCCGCTGCCGCGCGCCCGCGGACGTGGCCCCGCTGGTCGAGGCGCTGGCCGGATACGCGGGCACGCCGTGGACGGCGGGCGAGATCCACCTGATCCGCAGCCACCTGCCTACCGAGGCCGGCGGCCAGCCGAGGTACGAGGTAACGGGCACGTGGCCACTGCGAGCCTGACGGACGCCTCAAGAGCGTCCGTCAGGCGAGCCAGCAACACTGCATTCTCACGCCTGATCGTGGCCCGGGCCGCTGCCGGGCCGGAGGCGGTCCAGCAGCTGGGGCCCAGGCCGAGCTGACCGGGGCCGCGCGGGCGGGAGCGGGCGCCGCGTGACCTTGACTCGCCGCCGTGCGAGCTAGAGGCGCTCGACGACGTAGCCGATGCAGGCGGTTAGCGCCTGGACGTCGCCCGGGTCAACGGCGGGGAACATGCCGATCCGGAGCTGGTTGCGGCCGAGCTTCCGGTAGGAGTCGGTGTCGACGATCCCGTTGGCCCGCAGCGCCGCCGACAGCGCGACCGCGTCCACGGCCTCGTCGAAGTCGATCGTGCCGACCACCTGGGAGCGCTGCGCGGGGTCGGCCACGAACGGGGTCGCGTACGACGCCTGCTCCGCCCACCGGTAGAGGATCGCCGACGACTGCGCGGTCCGCCCGGTCGTCCAGCCGAGCCCGCCCTGGCCAAGCATCCACTCCACCTGGTCGGCCAGCAGGAACAGCGTGGCGACCGCGGGGGTGTTGTAGGTCTGCTGCTTCCGCGAGTTGTCGATGGCGGTCTGCAGCGAGAAGAACTCCGGGATGTAGCGGCCGCTCGCCGTCACCTTCCCGGCCCGGTCCAGCGCCGCCGGGGACATCAGCGCGATCCAGAGCCCGCCGTCGGACCCGAACGACTTCTGCGGGGCGAAGTAGTACACGTCGAACTCACTGGCCCGCACCGGCAGGCCGCCCGCCCCGCTGGTCGCGTCCACCAGGACGAGCGCGTCGGGATCGGCGTCCGCGACCCGGCGAACCGGCATTGCCACCCCGGTCGAGGTCTCGTTATGGGTCAGCGCATAGGCGTCGACGCCGCCCTCCGCGCGCGGCAGCGGATGGGTCCCGGGCGGGGACTCGATCACCGTCGGCGCCTCCAGCCACGGCGCGGCGGCCGTCACCTTGGCGAACTTCGACGAGAACTCGCCGAACGACAGATGCTGCGCCTTGTGGTCAACCAGGCCGAACGCCGCGATTTCCCAGAACGCGGTGGTGCCTCCGTTGCCGAGGACCACCTCGAACCCGTCCGGGAGCGAGAACAGGTCGGCCATCCCCTCGCGGACCCGCCGGACCAGCGAGCGGACCGGTCCCTGCCGGTGGGAGGTGCCGAGATAGGCCGGGCCAGACCGGGCCAGCGCCGCGAGCTGCTCGCGCCGGATCTTGGATGGGCCGCAGCCGAACCTGCCGTCGGCAGGCCGCAGCCCCTCGGGAATGACGATCTCAGTCACAAGCGGTCAGACTTCCTTGTCGAGGACGTCGGCCGCGCCGGACACATCGCGCACCGGGCGGCTCTTCGGGCCTATGTAACGCGCGCTGGGCCGGATCAGGCGGCCAGTCTGCTTCTGCTCCATGATGTGCGCGGCCCAGCCCGCGGTCCGCGCGCAGGTGAACATGGAGGTGAACATGTGCAAGGGTACCTGGGCGAAGTCCAGGACCACGGCCGACCAGAACTCGACGTTCGTGGCGAGCACCCGGTCCGGCCTTCGGGCGTGCAGCTCGGCCAGGGCGGCCTTCTCCAGCGCCTCCGCCACCTCGAACCTCGGCGCTCCCAGCTCCCTGGCCGTCCGGCGCAGCACCCGGGCCCGCGGGTCCTCGGCGCGGTACACCCGGTGACCGAAGCCCATCAGCCGCTCGCCCCGGTCCAGGGCCGACTTGACCCAGGCGTCCGCGTCGCCGCTGCGCTCGACCTCCTCGATCATGCTCAGCACCCGGGCGGGGGCGCCGCCGTGCAGCGGCCCGGACAGGGCGCCGACCGCGCCTGACAGCGCCGCGGCGACGTCGGCCCCGGTGGAGGCGATCACCCGCGCGGTGAACGTGGAGGCGTTCATGCCGTGCTCGGCCGCGGAGACCCAGTAGGAGTCGATGGCCTTCACGTGCCGCGGGTCGGGCTCGCCCTGCCAGCGGATCATGAACCGTTCAGTGATCGTCTTCGCCTCGTCGACCCGCCGCTGCGGCACCATCGGCAGGCCCAGGCCGCGCGCGGCCTGGGCGACGAACGACAGCGCCATGACCGAGGCCCGGGCCAGGTCATCACGGGCCTGCTCGTCGCTGATGTCGAGCAGCTGGCGCATCCCCCAGGCCGGGGCCAGCATGGCCAGGGCGCTCTGCACGTCCACCCGGATGTCGCCCGAGTGCACCGGGATCGGGTAGGGCTCGGCCGGCGGGAGGCCGGGCTCGAACGAGTTGTCGACCAGGAGCCCCCAGACGTGGCTATAGGTCACGTGCCCCACGAGTTCCTCGATGTCGACCCCGCGGTAACGGAGCGCGCTGCCCTCCCGGTCGGGCTCCGCGATCTCCGTTTCGAAGGCGACGACACCCTCAAGGCCGGGCGTGAAGTCGGACATCTGCGGTTCCTCCGTCTCCTTGGTCACCGGGGCGAGGCCTCACGGGCCCCGGGGCGCGGCCAGCTAGCAGCTATGGTGGCCAGCCGGACTATTCAATCGCGCCAGGAGCGCATCTGGTAACCCCGGCCGGCCCCGCCGGCAACGGCCGTGGCGGTGGGCGCGCCGCCGGCGGATGGCATGCGGTGGCGGCCAGGGCAGCGGGTATGTGAGGATCTCTACCCGTGGAAGCGAAGAGCCACGCTCCCGACCAGCCCGGCGTTGCCGAGGACGAGCCAAGCCTGAGCGAGGCGATGCTCGCCGAGGATCCGCTGGTCCAGTTCGGCCGCTGGATGGACGACGTCGTCGCCGCGCCGCTCCCCGAGCCGACCGCGATGGTGCTGGCCACGGTCTCGGCCAGCGGCCGGCCCCGGGCCAGGACGGTCCTGCTCAAGGCGTACGACTCCAGCGGGTTCACGTTCTATACCAACCGGACCTCGCGCAAGGGCACCGACCTGGCCGAGGTGCCGCAGGCGTGCCTGGTGTTCCCCTGGTACCCGATGCACCGGCAGGTGATCATCGAGGGGCCGGTGTCGCCCTTGTCGGTTGCGGACAGCGAGCCCTACTTCCGGTCCCGGCCGCGCGGCTCCCAGCTCAGCGCCTGGGCCAGCAGGCAGTCGACGGTGATCGGCTCCCGCGCCGAGCTCGAGGAGCGCTACGCCGAGCTCGCCCGGCGGTGGCCGGAGGGAACGGACGTCCCTATGCCGGAGTTCTGGGGCGGGTACCGGCTGACTCCGGAGGTCTTCGAGTTCTGGCAGGGCCGCGTGAACCGCCTGCACGACCGCCTGAGGTACCGCCGCGACGCCGCCCGCTGGCTGATCGAGCGCCTCGCGCCATAATTCCCGGGGGGTAACCCCCGGACCCCCAGACCGGGGGGCTTCGCCCCCCGGAGCCCCCCTGCCGTCTGCGGCACACGCCGGCCGGCGCCGCGCATTGCTTCCCGTCCGTAACCCATCCGCTGCCGGCTGCACTTCCGGGGGTTACCCCGTGGGTCAACACTGTTCGCCGGGGGGGCGACGCAGCATAGCATCGTTCCAGAGGAGAGGGAAGGAAGCTTTGACGGCGCACGGGCTCATCGACACCACCGAGATGTACCTTCGCACGGTCTTCGAGCTGGAAGAGGAAGGTATCGTCCCGCTGCGTGCCCGCATTGCCGAGCGCCTGTCGCAAAGCGGCCCGACCGTGAGCCAGACGGTG
>DASYXX010000884.1:0-3278 GCA_035934395.1 Streptosporangiaceae bacterium | reverse complement strand
GGTCACCAGCGTCCTGATCACCGGCGGCGACCCGATGATCATGAGTACGTCGGTCCTGCGGCGCTACGTCGAGCCGCTGCTCGATCCCCAGCTCGGGAATATCGAGTCGATCCGGATCGGGACCAAGTCGCTGGGCTACTGGCCGCAGCGGTTCGTCACCGACCACGATGCCGACGACGCGCTGCGGCTGTTCGGGGAGGTCGTGGCCGCGGACAAGAGCCTTGCCGTGATGGCTCACTTCTCCCACCCCCGGGAGCTCGAACCCTCCCTGGTGGCGCAGGCCGTGCACAGGATCAGGTCCACCGGCGCGGTGATCCGGACCCAGGCGCCGCTGATCAGGTCGATCAACGACGATTCCGCCATCTGGGCCGGCATGTGGCGCACGCAGTCGCGCATGGGGATGGTCCCGTACTACATGTTCGTCGAGCGCGACACCGGCCCGCAGGGATACTTCGCGGTCCCGCTGGCGCGGGGCCATCAGATCTTCCGTGACGCCTACGCGAGCGTCTCCGGCCTGTGCCGCACCGTGCGCGGCCCGTCCATGTCGGCAACCCCAGGCAAGGTGTGCGTCGACGGGATCGTCGAGGTAGCCGGCGAGAAGGTGTTTGCCCTGCACATGATCCAGGCCCGCAATCCGGACCTGGTCGGCAAGCCGTTCTTCGCGCGGTTCGACCCGACCGCGATCTGGCTGTCCGACCTGGTGCCCGCGTTCGCGCCGCGTTTCCCGTTCGACTCCGTTCCCGAGGAACTCCCCGGCCTGTGGGGACCGGAGGTGCTCGCCTCGCTGACCTGAGGTCCGCAGCGAGCCCATACAACTGAATTTCCCGCTACGGGCGCGGCCCGCCAGGTTATCCTGGCGGGCCGTTTCCGTTACGAATCGGTAATGAGCTCAGCGTTATCCGTCGGCTGGTGCGTCGTGACCCCAGCCGGCGCGGCGGCGGCCACCTGGCTCGCCGCCGGCGGGCGCTGGTGCCGGCTGATCGCCAGGCAGCTCGCGGCGCCCACGGCCAGCAGCGCGACAGGCAAGATCATCGTCGCGCGCATGGCGTCCACGAACCCGAACGTGAACACGTCGTGGCCGATCCTTGCGACCTGCGCGGCCAGGTGCGCCGGGAGGCCCGCCTGCCTGGCGACGCCGCCATTCTGGCCTGCCCCGACCTGGATGCCGTTGCCGGCCGACCGCTGGATCCCCGCGATGAAGTGCCCGCGCAGCTGCGGCGGCAGCGCCGCGGCCCTGGTCCTGGCCTGGCTGGCCATCGACGAGGCGAGCTGGTTCTGCAGCAGCGCGCCGACCGCGGCGGTGCCGATCACCAGGCCGACCTGGCGGACGGTGTTCAGCACGCCGGATGCCGCCCCGGCCAGCTGCGGCTGGATGTTGCGCATGGCCGTGGTCACCATCGGCGCGAATATGGAGCCCATCCCGATCCCGGCGACGACCAGCGGGGCCATGAAGCTCGGCCACGAGGAGCCGGGATGCGCGATCAGCGCCAGCCAGCCCATCCCGACGGCGAACAGGATAAGGCCGGACATGAGGATGTACTTGCCGCCGATCTTGTCGGTCAGACGCCCGGCCGCCGGGGCGATGACGCCCGACAGCAGCGAGGCCGGCGCCAGCGTGAGCCCGGCCTTCAGGGCCGAGAAGCCGAGCACGGACTGCAGGTAGATGGTGACCGGCAGGAAAATCCCCATCATGCCGACCGCGAGCACGCCGGACACCCAGTTGATCACCGCGAAGTTCCGGTCACGGAACACCGCGAACGGGATCAGCGGCTCCCGCTGCTGGGTCAGCTTCTGAACCACCAGGAAGGCGGCCAGCAGCAGCACGCCGATGCCGAGGACCAGCGGGATGCTGATGAACGAGGTGATCGTGCCCCAGCTGTACCTCTGCCCCTCAACCAGGCCGTAGCAGATGGCCAGCAGCCCCGCGCTGGCCAGCAGTACGCCAGGGATGTCGATCCGGTGCCTGCGGCCGAGCCGCAGGTCCGGGATGATGACCGGGGTGATCAGCAGCACGATCACTCCGATCGGAACGTTCACGAAGAAGATCCACCGCCAGTCGAACGCGGTCACAAGCAGCCCGCCGAGGGTCGGCCCGGCGATCGTCGCCACGCCGGCCACCGCTCCCCAGACCCCGAACGCCGCGCCCCGCCGCTCCGGAGGGAAGGTGTTCGTAATGATCGTCAGAGTCTGCGGCATGAGCATGGCCGCGCCCAGCCCCTGGACGGCCCGGAACCCGATCAGCCAGCCCGCGCCGGGGGCCAGGCCGCAGGCGGCCGACGCGGCCGTGAACACGGCGACGCCGCCCATGAACATGATGCGCGGCCCGATCAGGTCGCCGAGCCTGCCCGCCGTGATGACCAGCACCGCGAGCACGAGCGCGTAGGCGTTGATCACCCACAGGACATCGTCGAGCGAGGCGTGCAGCTTCGTGATCATGTTGGGGATCGCGATGTTAACGATGGTCAGGTCGAGCAGGGTCATGAAAAACCCGAGCGAGACCACCAGCAAGACCATCCACGGGTTCCCGGCGTACTTGCGCACGAGTCCTCCTCGACTTCCCGCCCTAACAGGCACCGCGCGGAAGACCCGCGCAGACACGAGTCGCGTCCACTTCCTGCGGGGTAGTTCCCTGGCCAGGCGCCAGCATTCCATGAGCTGGTAACTCTTCCAACAGAGTAGACGGAGCCACCGACAAAACGGCGGCCGCCTCCGGCTAGGTGATGCACCCTTGGCGGGGCCGCGGAGTCCCCGGGCATTGTGGCCGCTGGCCCATAAACCACGCTCTATGGACCCGCCGTGGAACAGCCCGTCGCTGTGGGCTCGGGCGGCCAGCGTCGTGGCATGCGGTCCCCGGAGGGGCGCGGCAGGGCCCGCCGACGGCGTGGCCGGCGGCGCTCTTGGTGATCTGATCTCTAGGACCGAAACACATCTATTTCATGCATTTAGGCCCTAGATCATGAAACTGGGCTCGCGGGAGACGGCGAAAGCCGCATACCGGGCGGCTGCCCGCCCGGTTGCGGGGGCCAGGCGGGGCGGGCACGTCAGACCGGGCACCGAACCCCGTTCGGCAGGGCGGGAGGCGGGCCAAGTAAGCTCCCGCCCATGGAACTGAACGGGACCGGAGCGATCGTGTCCGGCGGCGCGAGCGGACTGGGCGAGGGCACCGCGCGCGAGCTCGCGGCGGCGGGCTGCCGGGTTGTCGTGGCTGACCTCAACGAGGAGCGGGGCAAGGCGGTGGCCGACGCCATCGGCGGCCTTTTCGTGGGGACCGACGTCTC
>DASYXX010000868.1:0-4624 GCA_035934395.1 Streptosporangiaceae bacterium | reverse complement strand
TGAAGAACTGCCGCCGGTACATCAGCCGGTCGTCCATGCCGACAACGTAGCATAATGAGTAAGCGCTCGCTACGTCAGCGCAGCGTAGGGAGGTCTGATGGACAACCCTCAGCCCGCGCGCTTAGGTGGCGGAGATGGACCTCGGCGGCAAGGTCGCGATTGTGACCGGAGCGAGTGCGGGAATCGGGCGGGCCTACGCTCTTGCCCTGGCCGAAGCGGGCGCGACCGTGATGGCCGCCGCGCGTACGCTCGGGCGTTCCGGCACGCCGGAGCGCAGCACCCTGGCCGAGGTGGTCAGGGCCGGGCAGGCGCTGCCCGGGCGCATCTACGCCCAGGTCTGCGACGTGGAGATCGAAGCAGAGCTTGGCCGCGTGATCGACCAGGCCGCCGCCAATTTCGGCCGCATCGACGTGCTCGTGAACAACGCGGCGGTGCTGCCGCATCACACCCCATTCGACGTGACGGCCGAGGACTGGGACAGGGTCATGCGGATCAACGTTCGCGGACCGTACCTTGCCATCAGCCACGTGGCGCCGTACATGATGCGGCAGCGGTCGGGGAGCATCATCAACGTGACCGCCCGTGCCGCCGGCTTCATGCCCAAGGGTGATCGGGCCCAGGGCTCGGTCGCCTACGCCGTCAGCAAGGCGGCGCTGAACCGCCTGACCTACTTCATGGCCGAGGAGCTGAGGCCGTACGGGATCGCGGTCAACGCGCTGAGCCCGGGGATCGTCGCGACCGACACGGCGGTCGCGGCGCGCCCGGAGCTCGCGTCCAGCGGCTCGGCCAAGCCCGCCACGCCGGAGGCGCTGGGTCCAGCGCTGGTCTGTCTGGCCCAGCAGACGGCCGAGACACTGACCGGCCAGATCCTCCACACCGACGAGTTCCAGAAGAGCTGGCCCCCGCCGCCGAGCGTGATGGGGCATGCTGAAGCATGCCTGCGATAAGAAGGCGCCCTCCGGCCCGGCAGCTCGCCGTATCTATGCCCGACGGGTCGGCCCCGCATCCCGGCGTCGTCATCGGCGCGGAGGCCTACGGCGTCAACCCGTTCATCCACGGGGTCCAGCAGCGGCTGGCCGGCCTCGGCTATGCGGCCGCGGTGCCCGACTACTACCACGGCCAGGGGCCGCGTGCCGTCGAGGCCTATGACGACTTCACCGAGGTGGTCGAGCACATCGGGCGCCTCGACTTCACCTGCGGCGCGCGTGACCTGGCCGAGGCCGTGGACACCCTGCGCGCCACGCCGGGCGTTGACCCGCGGCGGGTCTGCGTGTGGGGTTACTGCACCGGCGGCACGCTGGCCTGGCTGGCCGCGTGCCTCCGCGGCGACGTCGCGGCGGCGGTGCTGTTCTTCCCGAGCCAGCCCGTATTCCGCGAGCTCGGACCGAGGACCCCGGTCCACCCCGTGGACCTGCTCTGGCAGCTCACCTGCCCGGCGCTGTTCCTCTACGGCGACCGTGACCCGGTCATGCCGCCCGAACTGCTCGACGACCTCCGAGCACGCATCGAGCGCTGGGGCATCGACGCCGAGGTCCGCCGCTACGCTGGCGCCGGCCACTCGTTCAGCGCACCCTGGGGACCGCTCCGCCACGACGAGGCGGACCGCGCCGCGTGGGACGACGCGGTCGCGTTCCTCCGCGCCCACACGGAAGGCTGATCCATGCAGGTTCTCGACGGCATCCGCATCCTCGACCTGTCCGGCGGGATCGCCGGTCCCCTCGGCGTGCTGCAGCTCGCCGAGCACGGAGCCGACGTCATCAAGGTCGAACCGCCGGGCGGGCGGGCAGACCGCGGCTCGCCCGCCTCCCGCGCCTACAACCGCAGCCGCCGCTCGGTAACGCTCGACCTGAAGCACCCGGACGGGACGGCGCTCTTCCGCGAACTGTGCGCCACCGCAGACGTGCTCGTCGAGGCGTTCGCCCACGGCACGATGGCCCGCCTCGGCCTCGACTACGCGTCGCTGCGCGACGACTTTCCCCGTCTCGTCTACTGCTCGGTGCCGGCCTGGCCCTCCGGCAGCCGTTACGAGAACCGGCCCGGCTACGAGGCGCTGGTACAGGCCCGCATCGGGCAGCACTGGGAGAACCCGAGCTTCCGGCCGGGCCCGGTGTTCCTGCACAGCCCGGTGGCGAGCTTCGGCGCCATGCTGCTCGTGCCCGTCGGGATCATGTCGGCGCTGGTCGCCCGCGAGCGTACCGGCCGGGGTCAGCACGTCGAGGTGTCCCTGCTGCAGGGGGTGCTGTCGCTGACCACCCAGAACTGGAACTCGACCGACCAGGGCCAGTTCCTGCTCGACAAGGCCTACCCCAGCGTTCACCAGAGATCGGTCTACGAGTGCGCCGACGGCGCGTGGATTCACGCGGCCACGATGTCGGGTGTCCAGCCGACGCGAAGCGAGGCGTCGATCCTCGGCCTGGAGGAGGAGGTTTCGTTTGCGGAACTGTTCTCGATGACTGCTCAGGAGCGGGCCGGGCACGAGGCCAAGCGGCGCGCGGCGTTCCTGGCCCGGGACCGGGACGAGCTGGTCACCGAGTTCCGTGCCGCCGGGCACAACGCCGAGCCGATCGTCGCCCCGCACCAGCGGTTCGACCATC
Source organism: Streptosporangiaceae bacterium (assembly GCA_035934395.1). Classification (GTDB taxonomy): domain Bacteria; phylum Actinomycetota; class Actinomycetes; order Streptosporangiales; family Streptosporangiaceae; genus JASHPR01. The sequence goes on along the minus strand of DASYXX010000868.1, from coordinate 2,030 downwards.
CCCAGCTGGAGGCCACCGGCTCGGTGGTCGAGATCGCCGACCCCGAGGCGGGGCCGATGACGCAGGTGGGCGTCACGCTGTTCCTCGACGCCACGCCCGGCGAGGTGAAGGGCCCGCAGCCGGCGGCCGGGGAGCACACCGACGAGGTGCTCGCGGCCCTCGGCCACGACCAGGCCGATATCGCCGCCCTGCGGGCCAAGGGGGTGATCTGACCCGTGCCCGGACCTCTGGACGGCGTCCGCGTCCTCGACTTCGGCCAGTACCTGGCCGGACCGTTCGGGCCCATGCTGCTCGGCGACCTCGGAGCCGACGTCATCAAGGTCGAGCCGACCCGCGGTGACGGCATGCGCCCGGTCGTCGGGCCGTTCCTGGGCTGCCAGCGCGGCAAGCGGGACATCGCCATCGACCTCAAGCAGCCCGAGGGGCTGCGCATCGCCCTGGAACTGGTGGCCACGGCCGACATGGTCCACCACAACATGACGCTGGGCACCGCCGACCGGCTCGGCATCGGCTACCAGCACTGCAAGGCGGTGCGCCCGGACGTTCTCTACTGCAACACGTTCATGTACGGGCCCGTAGGGCCGCTGGCCCGCCTCGGCGGGCTCGATCCGCTGGGCCAGGCGGCCTGCGGGCTCGAGTGGGAGCAGGGACCGGTCGCCGCGGGCAACCCGCCGCAGTGGTACCGCTACGGGCAGGGCGACGTCGCCTCGGCCCTGCCGTCGGCCCTCGCCATGCTGCTCGCCCTGTTCCATCGCAACCGCACCGGCGAGGGCCAGTCGATGTGGACGTCGATCCTCCACGGCAGCATGCTCTACACGGCCGACTCCTGGCTGGCCGCCGACGGCACGCCGTCGCCCCGGCCCGCGCTCGACCAGGAGCAGCTCGGCCTCGGCCCGCTGTACCGGCTCTACGAGACCAGGGACGGCTGGCTCCAGCTCGCTGCCGTGCGTGAGGAGCACTGGCCGGCGCTGTGCGGCGTCCTGCGCCAGCCCGACCTGGCGGCCGACCCTCGCTTCGCCACGGCCGCCGCCCGCGCGGAGCACCGGGCCGAGCTGACGGCCGCTCTCACCGAGGCGTTCCTGGCCGACCACGCCCTGACCTGGCGGCGGGCGCTCGACGCCGTCGGCGTGCCAGCGGAGGTCTCGATGGACACGTGGGACGGCGAGACCGTGCTGTTCGACGACGACCTGGTCCGCCTCGGCCTCGTGACCGAGTACGAGCACCCGCTGCTCGGGCGGGTACGCCAGTTCGGCAACCTGATCACGTTCAGTGAGACACCCGGCAAGCCAGGATCGCCCGCCCCGATGCTTGGCCAGCACACCCGCGAGATCCTCGCCGAGCTCGGCTACGACGAGACCGCCATCGACGGCTTCCGCACCCGGGGCATCGTCAGCTGGCCCGACGACAGCTACCCCTACACCGTTTAGGCGCTTCCAAGGGTTGAAGCCCGCCGACATTCATGTCAGATTGGTGACACGAATTCGGGAAGGGGCCCGCCGTGACGGTCAGCAGCGCAAGCGACGTGTACTACGACCCCTACAACGTCAACATCGACGCGGACCCGTACCCGGTGTACCGCCGCCTGCGCGAGCGGGCGCCGCTCTACTACAACGAGCAGCACGACTTCTACGCGCTCAGCCGGTTCGACGACGTCGACCGCGCGCTGTCCGACCCGAAGACCTACATCTCCGGGCGGGGCGACGTCCTCGAGGTGATCAAGAGCGGCATCGATATCCCGCCGGGCACGGTCATCATGGAAGACCCTCCGGTCCACACGACCCACCGAAGGCTGCTGTCCGGGGTGTTCACGCCGCGGAAGGTGGCCGCCCTGGAGCCCAAGATCCGCGAGTTCTGCGCCCGCTGCCTCGACCCCCTGGTGGGTGCCGGGAGGTTCGACTTCGTCGCCGACATCGGCGCGCAGGTGCCGATGCGCACGATCAGCATGCTGCTGGGCATCCCGGAACAGGACCAGGAGGGCTTCCGGGACCGCGTCGACTCCGATCTCCGCACCGAAGCCGGGCAGCCCATGC
>DASYXX010000866.1:0-3066 GCA_035934395.1 Streptosporangiaceae bacterium | reverse complement strand
TCACGGTGAACCCCCAGGCCAGGGCGGGACGTTACAGCTGGCATGGGGACCGCGCCCGGCACGGGCAGCGGGAAGCTGCACCGGCTGGTCTCCGGCGATGAACCGGCCCGCGCGCTCAACGGGGAGCGCGCCGCCGTCGTCCGACATGCCCGCCGCGCGCCGGCGTCGGCGCGCCCCGGACCGGAGCTCGCGTCATGACCAGCGTCGGGAGATGCTCGGACGTCCGGCTGGTGCTCGGAGTGTACGTGCTGGGCGCCGCCGACCCCGCCGAGCGGACGCTCGTACGCATGCACCTGGCCTGGTGCCGTGACTGCCGGGAGGAGCTGGCCGGCCTGGCCGGCCTGCCGGGCCTGCTGCGGCGGGTACCTGCGGCCGAAGCCGACAAGCTTCTTGCCAGCGAGGCCGGGCCGGGCGGCCGCGCCGATCCGCGGACCGACAGTGCCCTGCCTGGGCTGCTCGGCCGGGCCGCCAGGACCCGGCGGATACGCCGGTGGCTGGCCCTGATCGCGACGGCGGCCGCGGTCGTCCTCGCCGCCGGGAGCGGCATAGCGGCCGGAGGCGGTTTCGGCGCGGACCGCGTGCAGCGCCCGCCGGGGCCGCTCGTAGCGGCGAAGGCCCCGGTATCGTCGCGGGTCGCCTGGAAGACGGCCGCGGGGCGCAGCGACCTCACCGGGGCCGCGGCGACTGTCAGGTACGCGCCCGCTGCGTTCGGGACCCAGCTGGAGGTGCGGGTCAGCGGTATCGCGCCCGGTACCACCTGCGAGCTGAGGGTCACCGGACCCGGCGGGCACCGGGAGATCGCGGGGGCCTGGACCGTTTTCTCCGCGCGGTATACCGGCACGTGGATCGAGGGCTCGGCGTCGTTTCCTGTCTCGGGTATCCGGGGCTTCGCCGTGGTGTCTGGACGGAAGATCCTGGTCAGCGTGCCGGTCGAGGCGGTCGAGGTCCGCTAGCCCACCAGAACTACTCAGTCGTTACCTGTCAGCAGGCCCCTCCCGCAGGTCCTGCGAGGGGCCGGCATGGTTCCGATGATGACGGTGGCGTTCCGTTCGTCGGAACCGGCGACCCGCGGCGTCAGCCCGCTCGCGGCCACGGCCTCGGCCGCCCGCGGTGCCTGGCGCTCGCTGATCTCGGTCAGCAGGTGACCGCCCGGGGCCAGCCACCGCGAGGCCGCCGCGGCCACCCGCCGCAGGACGTCGAGCCCGTCCGTGCCGCCGTCGAGCGCCAGCAGCGGCTCGTGCGTGCGGGCCTCCGGGGGCAGCAGCCCGACGTCCTCGGTGGGCACGTAGGGCACGTTCGCGGCCAGGACGTCGACGCGGCCGCAGAGCGTGGCGGGCAGCGGCTGGTACAGGTCGCCCTCGTAGACCCGGCCGCCGACGGCGGCGAGGTTGCGGCGGGCGCACGCCACCGCGGCCGGGTCGATGTCGGCCGCGTGCAGCTCGGCCCGGCCCAGGGCCGCGGCGATCGCGGCGCCGACCGCGCCCGAGCCGCAGCACAGGTCGACGACGACGGGCGCCCCGGCCGTGGGGCGGACGAGCGCCACGGCCTGCTCGACGAGGAACTCGGTCCGGCGGCGCGGCACGAAGACGCCGGGGTCCACGGCGATCCGCAGGCCGCAGAACTCCGCCCAGCCGACGACGTGCTCGAGCGGCGCGCCGGCGGCGCGCCGGTCCACCATCGCGGTGAGGTCGGCCCGGGTCAGGGCGGCCGAGATGAGCAGCCGAGCCTCGTCCTCGGCGAAGACGCAGCCGGCGGCGCGAAGCCTGGCCACGACGTCGGATCGATGACGGGATGACAGGGAAACCGACATGGGAGCGGGCCTTTCGGATGCCGAACGGGCTCCCCGCTGGAGATCGCCAGGCTACCTGAGCGGGGCGGATCGCGGAACCGGCCGCTCTGCCGGCGACGCGGTCGTGCCATCAGGCGGCAGAGGTATGGACAGCGTCACACCCGTCTCACAGACTTGGTCCGCAGGACGGATCCGGCGGCGGGAGAGCGTATGAAGACCAAGGCAGCAGTTCTCCGTGAGATGGGCAAGGAGTGGGAGGTCATCGAGCTGGACCTCGACCCGCCCAAGGCAGGGGAGGTGCTGGTGCGCTACGTGGCGTCGGGGCTGTGCCATTCCGACGATCACCTGCGGACCGGGGACATCCCCGTGCGGTACCCGATCGTCGGCGGCCACGAGGGCGCGGGGGTCGTCGAGGAGGTGGGGCCGGGGGTCACCCGGCTGAAGCCGGGCGATCACATCGTCTGCTCGTTCCTGCCCGCCTGCGGGCACTGCAGGTTCTGCGCGCGCGGCCAGACGAACCTGTGCGACATGGGCTACCTGCTCGTCGAGAACAGCCTGCCGGACGGCACGTTCCGGTTCCACGCCGACGGCCAGGACTTCGGCCAGATGTGCCTGGTCGGGACGTTCTCTCAGTGGGCCACGGTGTCGGTGGCGTCCTGCATCAAGATCGATGACGACCTGCCGCTTGAGACGGTGGCCCTGGTGGGCTGCGGCGTGCCGACCGGCTTCGGCACCTCGGTCAACCTGGGCGGCGTGCGCCCCGGCGACACGGTGGTCATCTACGGCATCGGCGGCGTCGGCATCAACGCGGTGCAGGGCGCGGCGATCGCCGGGGCCACGAACGTCATCGCGGTGGACCCGCTGCCGAACAAGCGCGAGGTCGCCGAGCAGTTCGGTGCCACGCACAGCGCGGCGGACGCGGCGCAGGCTCAGCAGCTGGTCACCGAGCTCACCCGAGGCGTCGGCGCCGACCAGGCCCTGGTAACCGTCGGCATCGTCACCCAGGACGTGATCGACGCCGCCTTCGCGGCGATCCGCAAGCACGGCACGGTCATCGTGACCGGGCTGGCCGGGCCCGGCAAGAAGAACATCCAGCTCTCCAGCTTCGAGCTAACGCTGTTCCAGAAGCGCCTGGAGGGCGCGCTGTTCGGCGGCGGCAACCCGTTCGACGACATCCCGCTGATGCTCGACCTGTACCGCGCCGGCCGGCTCAAGCTGGACGAGCTGATCACCACCCGGTACCGGCTGGACGAGGTCAACCAGGGCTACCGTGACCT
>DASYXX010000858.1:0-1806 GCA_035934395.1 Streptosporangiaceae bacterium | reverse complement strand
CCAAGACCCCGGCCGTGCCGGCCGCCGCGGCCAGGCCAGCGGCCCGTGCTGGCCCGCTGAGCTGGGCCCGACGGGGGAGCCGGCCGGGCGAGCGGACCCGGGCCCAGAGCCTGCCCAGGGCGCCGTGGCGGATGGGCTCCTCGACAAAGCGCCAGGACAGCGCGGCCACGGCGATCGTGGCCGCCGTCTGCAGCGCGGCGCGGGTGAGGTTCTCGGTGCTGTTGGCCGGCGAGGTAAGGACGATGATCGGGTAGTGCCAGAGATAGATGCCGTAGGAGCGGACCCCGAGCCACCGCAGCGGCCCCCAGCCCAGGACCCGGCCGTTCCAGGTGCCCGGGCAGGCGGCCGCGGCGAGGACGGCGGCGGTGGCCACGGACAGCGCGATCAGGCCGCCGCGGTAGATGAACGGCGAGTACTGGCCGGTGCGCCAGATCAGCAGCGCGATGACGGCCAGCCCGGCCACGCCGCCGACGTCGACCAGCACGCGGACGGCGCGCGCCGACGGTGCCGGGCGGCGGCTGGGCCAGGCCATGGCCAGCGCGGCGCCGATCAGCAGCCCGAGCGCGCGGGTGTCGGTGCCCTCGTAGACCCTGGTCGGGTCCAGGCCCGGGTGGTAGAGCGCGATCGTGGCGACGCCGGAGGCGGCGGCCAGCACGAGGGTCGGCACCGCCAGCCACCCGACCGTGCCCGTCCGCCGGCCCGGCATGCCCCGCCCCGTCCGGCCCCATGCTCGCAAACACAGCACGCCGAGCAGCAGCAGCCACGGCCAGGCGAGGTAGAACTGCTCCTCCACGGCCAGCGACCACAGGTGATCAAGCGGGGCGGGCGGCGCGAATCTGGCGAAATAAGACTGATTCTGGATGATAAGGTACCAGTTGCTCGAATAGGTCGCGGCCGCCGCCACAGCCCCGCGCAGGCCGCTCAGCCTGGCCCGGTCGGCGAGGGTGACCCAGGCGGTGACCACGGCTAGCATCACGAACAGGGCCGGCAACAGCCGCCGCGCCCGCCGCATCCAGAAGTCGGCGAGCTGGAGGCGGCCGCGCGCGGACCACTGGCCGAGCAGCAGGTCGGTGATGAGGTAGCCGCTGAGGGTGAAGAACACCCCGACTCCCAGCAGTCCGCCCGGCGCCCACCCGAGCTGCTCGTGATACGCGATCACGGCGAGCACCGCGAGCGCGCGCACCCCGTCCAGGCCCGGCATGTAACGCTGACCGGAGCGTACCGGTTCCGGCATGATGTTCCCCCTCGCCGCGGCCTGCCCGCCCCCGTCTGAGCAGGTCCTGGTTCCTTGCGGCACGAGGGTCAATACCCGGTGCAATCTCTTGACTACGTATCGTAATTGACAAAGAAGTGCACAAGGTCGGCGGCTCAAATGGGTTATCCAAGACAAGATGATCACCGCACTCGCAGGGCGCCGCCCGCGCCTCGGCTGACCATGCCGCTCGAGAAATCCGCCATCGGCGCGGAGCGACGGCACCGACGCTGACCAGAGGACGGAGGAAGAACAGTCATCGGCGCGGAGCGACGGCTCCGACGCCGATCCGAGGACGGAGGAAGAACAGTCATCAGCGCGGAGGACGGCACCGACGCCGACCAGAGGACGGAGGAAGAACAGTCATCAGCGGGGAGCGACGGCACCGACGCCGACCCGAGGACGGAGGAGAAGTGTGTAGTTTGGCTGATATGACGTTCCGCATTGCCAGCCAGATCGGCCGGAGATCACGATGACGGCCCCGTCGTACGCGACCGCGGCCGGGCTGATCGAGCGATCGGCCGCCGCCTACGTGTCCGGCGTGCCGGAGCACC
>DASYXX010000828.1:0-2479 GCA_035934395.1 Streptosporangiaceae bacterium | reverse complement strand
AACCCGTTCCTGTCCGACCCGAATATCAACAAGGTCCGCAAGGCGCTGTCGGCGCTGGAATTCCTGGTCGTCCAGGACATCTTCCTGACCGAGACGGCCGAGTTCGCCGACGTGATCCTGCCCGCCTCGTCGTACCTGGAGAAGGATGGCACGTACACGAACACCGACCGCCGGGTGCAGCTCGGCCGCAAGGTGCTCGACCCGCCGGGCCAGGCTCGGCTGGACTGGGAGGTCGTGCAGGACATCGCCAACCGGATCGGGCTCGGCTGGAGTTACTCGTCGCCGCGGGAGATCTTCGACGAGGTGGTCTCGGTCATGCCGAGCTACCGCAACCTCAGCTACGACAACCTGGGCCTGTCCGGCAAGCTCTACCCCAACGCGGACCCCGAGCACAGCGACGGGACCGTGGTCATGTTCGGCGACCGGTTCAACACCGACGACGGCCTGGCGCACCTGGTCCCCGCCGAGTGGCTGCCCGCCAAGGAACTGCCCAGCGAGGAGTACCCGTTCGTGCTCAACACCGGGCGCCTGCTGCAGCACTGGCACACCGGCTCGATGACCCGCCGGTCCTACGCGCTCGACGCCATCAGCCCGAGGGCCGAGGTGTACCTGAACCCCGACGACGCCGCCGAGCTCGGCCTGGCCGACGGCGAGATGGCCCGGGTGAGCTCGCGCCGCGGCACGATCGTGCTCGACGTGCGCGTCTCGCACCGCGAGGCGCGCGGCAACTGCTTCATCCCGTTCCACTTCCGCGAGGCCGCGGCCAACCTGCTGACGATCGACGAGATCGACCCGTTCGGCAAGATCCCCGAGTTCAAGTTCTGCGCGGTGCGGATCGAGCCGGCGACCGTGCCCGCCGGGGACCGGTGATGGCGGAGACTCGGGCGGGGGTGCCCGGGGTCGAGGCGAGGGCCGGTAAGTTCCCGGGCCCCAGCCTGATCCCGGCGCTGCAGGCGATCCAGGACCGCGTGGGCTGGCTGCCGCGCGAGGAGCTCGTGGCCCTGGCCCGGGAGGTCCACCGGCCGCTGTACGAGATCGAGGGGCTGATCTCGTTCTACCCGCACTTCCGGACCGACGCGCCGCAGAAGGTCGCGCTGCACGTCTGCCACGACCTGTCGTGCTGGCTGCAGGGTGGCGAGGCCTGGATCGCGGCGCTGCGCGAGCGCTACGACGACGACCATGACGTGGAGTTCACGGAGGTGTCCTGCATCGGCCGGTGCGATGCGGCCCCCGCGGTGGCGGTCAACGAGTGCCCCGCGGCGGCCGAGGACGCCGAGGCGCTGGTCACCGTGGCCAGGACCGGGCACGCCGCCGAGCCCCGTGGCCTGCGCTACGGCGGCGGCGCGCCGTGGCCCAACGACCCGTACCCCGCCGGGCAGGAGCGCTACCAGGTGCTGCGCGCCCTCCTGGCCGGCGACCTCGACTCTGACGGCCTCGTCGCCACCGTGGCGGACTCGGGGCTGCGCGGCATGGGCGGCGCGGGCTTTCCCACCGGCCGGAAATGGCAGCTGGTCGCCGCGCAGACGGCCGCGCCGAAATACGCGATCTGCAACGCCGATGAGTCCGAGCCGGGAACGTTCAAGGACCGGCAGATCCTTGCCGAGCAGCCGCATCTCGTGCTGGAAGGACTCCTGCTCGGCATGGCCGCGGTCGGCGCCGAGGAGGGCTGGGTCTTCATCCGGCACGAGTACGGCCCGGAAGAGGCGGTGATCCGCGCCGAGATCGAGTCGCTGCGGGCCGCCGGGCTGGTGGGGGAGAGCGCCGGGGGCACCGGTCGGCGTCTGTCGGTCGAGGTGTTCACCTCGCCGGGCGGGTACATCCTCGGTGAGGAATCGGCGCTGATCGAGTGCATGGAGGGCCACCGCGGCGAGCCACGGAACAAGCCGCCGTTCCCCGGCACCTACGGCCTGTGGGGCAAGCCGACGCTGATGAACTCGGTCGAGACGTTCGCGCACGTGCCGATCATCGCCCAGCGCGGGGCCGACTGGTGGAAGCGGCAGGGCACCGGCGGCGGCAGCGGGCTGAAGTTCTTCGCGGTCTCCGGCCACGTCGAGCGGCCCGGCGTGTACTGCGTCCCGATGGGCACGACCGCGCGCCAGCTCCTGGAGCTGGCCGGCGGGGTCAGCGGAGGCCGGCGGCTCGCCGCGATCCAGCCCGGCGGCGCCTCGTCGAACTTCCTCGGGCCCGACCAGCTCGACGTCCCGCTGGACTTCGACGCGCTGGCCAAGGCCGGGTCCATGCTCGGCTCGGGCGCGCTGGTGGTGCTGGCCGAGGGCGCCGACCTGCTGGCCGCGGCCACGAACGTGCTGCGCTTCTTTCGCGACGAGTCGTGCGGCAAGTGCGTTCCGTGCCGGGTCGGGTCCACCAAGGCGCACCGCATCCTCGCCGACCTGCTCGCCGACGGCGGCGGCCCGGGCGACGTCGACCAGCGCGTCCCGCAGCTCGAGGAGACCATGCGCCGGACCTCGATCTGCGGGCT
>DASYXX010000814.1:0-1944 GCA_035934395.1 Streptosporangiaceae bacterium | reverse complement strand
GGACCCCGTCGTACCAGTAGCGGGCCCAGACGCCGTCGGTGGGCCGCGGGCCGGCCGGCCAGGACAGCATCGCCGGATCGAACGGGACGCCGAGCGCGGTGCACAGCGCCTCCAGCATGGCCCGCGGCTGCCGGAGGATGTCGCCGGCGTCGACGACCGGGCCGCCGAACCGCTGGAAGATCTCCACCTGCTGCGCGAGGCCCAGGTCGGCCAGCACCGGCTCGTCGCGCACCCGGGCGTACGAGGCCAGCAGCTGGCGCGGGTCCCGGATCAAGAACGCGTGCCGCAGCCCGGCCAGCGCGCCGCGGTCCACCTCGGGCAGCAGATGGTGCGTCATGTGCTTCTGGTAGTACACGGTCTTGCCGGCGGGCAGCGGGGCCGAGCAGATCTGATCGACGACCTCGCGCCAGTCGCGGGGCATGCTCTGCATGATCTCGTCGCGGCCCGGGTGCGGCACACCGCTGCGGTCCAGGTAGAACCCGTACAGCGGCTCGTCGACGACCACCGTGTCCGGCCGGTTCTCCCAGGCGCGCATCAGCGCCGTGGAGATCGTCCGCGGCCCGGACCACATGGCGATCCGGACCGCGGCCCGGGGCGAGGGCGCGGCGGTGGCGGTGACCCTATCGGTCACAGAACCACCACGGACCGCAGCACCTCCCCGCGCTGCATCTTCGCGAACGCCTCCTCGACCTGGTCCAGCGCGATGGTCTCGGACACGAACTTCTCCAGCGGCAGCCGCCCCTGCAGGTGCAGGTCGACAAGCATCGGGAAGTCCCGCGACGGCAGGCAGTCGCCGTACCAGGACGACTTCAGCGACCCGCCGCGCCCGAAGACGTCGAGCAGCGGGAGGTCCAGCCGCATGTCCGGGGTCGGCACCCCGACCAGGACCACGGTGCCGGCCAGGTCGCGGGCGTAGAACGCCTGCTGGTAGGTCTCCGGACGGCCGATCGCCTCGATGACCACGTCGGCGCCGTTGCCATCGGTCAGATCGCGGATTCCCTCCACCGGGTCGGCTTCCCGCGAGTTGATCACGTCGGTGGCGCCGAAGTCGCGGGCCCACTCCAGCTTGCGGTCGTCGATGTCCACCGCGATGATCTTCCGCGCCCCGGCCAGGCTGGCGCCGAGCACCGCGCCGTCGCCCACGCCGCCGCAGCCGATCACCGCGACCGAGTCGCCGCGGCTGACCCCGCCCGTGTTCAGCGCGGCGCCGAGGCCGGCCATCACCCCGCAGCCGAGCAGCCCGGCCACCTCCGGCTTGATCCGGGGGTCGACCTTGGTGCACTGGCCGGCCGCGACCAGGGTTTTCTCGGTGAACGCGCCGATGCCGAGCGCGGGGGAGAGCACGGTCCCGTCGGCCAGGGTCATCTTTTGCCGCGCGTTATGGGTGGCGAAGCAGTACCAGGGCCGCCCCCGGCTGCAGGCGCGGCACTGGCCGCACACGGCGCGCCAGTTCAGGATCACGAAGTCGCCCGTCTCGAGCCCGGTCACCTCCGGGCCCACCGCCTCGACCACGCCGGAGGCCTCGTGCCCGAGCAGGTAGGGGAAGTCCTCGCCGATCCCGCCCTCGCGGTAGTGCAGGTCGGTGTGGCAGACGCCGCACGCCTGCACCCGCACCAGCGCCTCCCCGGGTCCGGGATCGGGCACCAGGACCCGGGTGACCTCGACATCGGCGCCCTTGCCGCGGGCAATCACGCCCCGTACTTCATCTGCCAGACTGATCTCCCGCTCGCCTCCGGGGCGCCTTTGAGGCGCCGCCTTCCCTCGTCACTCGTCGCAAGCTCCTCGCTCCTCAGTCCAGGCGCCGCCGCGCCCCTACGGCTCGCAGTGTTTCCGGCTCGCCTGCGGGGCGCTCGTGAGGCACCGCCTTCCCTCGTCGCTCGCTCCTTCGTCGCTCGCTCCTCAGTCCAGGCGCCGCCGCGCCCCTACGGCTCGCTCCTGCGGGCC
>DASYXX010000786.1:0-1586 GCA_035934395.1 Streptosporangiaceae bacterium | reverse complement strand
CGCTGACGTGGCTGCCTCGCCAGCCCGCCAGCCCGCCCCGGCTGCTCCGCCCGCGCCCGAGGTCGAGAAGCCGCCGCCGTCCGCCGGGCGGCTCGTCCGGCTGCGCGGCAGGCTGGCCCGGTCGCAGTCCGCGCTGGGCGGGGTCCTGCTCGGGCTGCTCTCCCGCGACCGCCTCGACGAGGAGACCTGGGACGAGATCGAGGAGACGCTGATCACGGCCGACATGGGCGTCACCCCCGCAAGGCAGCTGGTCGAGGAGCTGCGCACCGAGGTCAAGGTGGCCGGAACCCGGGACGGCGAGGAGGTCAGGTCCCTGCTGAGGGCGCAGCTCCTGACCCAGGTCGGCACCGACCTGGACCGCTCCCTGCATACCGGGAGGCACGGCGACCGGCCCGCGGTGGTGCTCGTGGTGGGCGTGAACGGGACCGGCAAGACGTCGGTGTGCGGCAAGCTCGCGCGAGCGCTCATCGGCGACGGGCAGAGCGTGCTGCTCGGCGCGGCGGACACGTTCCGCGCGGCGGCCGCTGACCAGCTCCAGACGTGGGGCGAGCGCGTGGGCGCCCAGGTTGTCCGCTCGGGCCGCGACGGCGCCGATCCGGCGAGCGTGGCGTTCGACGCGGTCAACCAGGGCATCGAGCACGGCGTCGACGTCGTCATCGTGGATACGGCGGGGCGGCTGCACACCAAGGCCGGCCTCATGGACGAGCTCGGCAAGATCAAGCGGGTGATCTCGCGGCACGCCACGGTGGACGAGGTCCTGCTCGTGCTTGACGCCACCACCGGGCAGAACGGGCTGCGCCAGGCGCGGGTGTTCGCAGAGGTCGTCGACGTTACCGGGATCGTGCTCACCAAGCTCGACGGGACGGCCAAGGGCGGGATCGTCATCGCGGTGCAGCGCGAGCTCGGCGTGCCGGTGAAGCTGGTCGGCCTCGGCGAGGGTCCCGACGACCTGGCGCCGTTCGAGGCGGACGCCTTCGTCGACGCCATCATCGGCGGCTGACCCGTGCGCGGAGTCTGGTCCGCAGGGCCCGCGGGCGGCTGACAGGGGGGTCAGCGCGAGATTCGCGCCCACCAAAGTACCGTTTAGCATGCCATAGCAGGCCCATAGGTACTTTCGTAAGCCGCAAGATCACGCAACCACGACGCTGGTGCTGCTGTTGGGGTTAATGATGCTTGTGGGGCTCGGGCTTAGCGTGACGCCAGCGGCGCGGGGCCGCTCAACCGATCCGGAGATCCGCCTCCGGCTACTCGCATTGTGACTACCACAAACAGTCGGTCGCTTGACTGACACATCCTGCAAGAGGCATTATGCAACTTGCTATCCGCTTGTCCCTTCGACATGGGGGAGACTGTCGGTTGGAGCGAGCATTTATGACCGTGACCTCAGGAATGGAGCACAGGCTGACCCCGGACGCGGTCCAGGCGGTCACCTTCCCGTCGGCCCGCCTTGGCCGGCGCGGGCTGGACGAAGAGCACGTGCGGGCGTTCTGCGGCCAGGTCGAGAGGGAACTGGTGCGGCTGTTCAACGAGAGGACCTCGCTGACCGAGGAGGTGCAGCGGCTGAGGCGCCGGGTGCTCGGCCTGTC
>DASYXX010000724.1:0-3643 GCA_035934395.1 Streptosporangiaceae bacterium | reverse complement strand
AGGCCCCAGAGCGCGAACGTCGCGTCCCGGATCCAGCTGTAGCGGTAGTCCCAGTTCCGCTCGCCGCGCGGCGTCTCGGGCAGCGAGGTGGTCGCGGCGGCGGCGATCGCCCCGGTCGGCGCGAACGTGAGCCCCTTGAGCGTCAGCGCGCTGCGTGCCAGGTAGCTTCGCCAGCGGTGATCGGGAAAGCTGCCCCGGGCCAGCCAGTGCTGCCAGTGGTGGGCGGTCCAGGTGACCCGGCGCGATGCATCCTCGTAATTCTCCGGCGGCTTGTGGCCGCCCCAGGTGAGCGCGCAGAAGCGAACGTCGCCCTCCTTGAGCAGCGTGCGCGCCTTGGCGCTGCGGCCTTCCAGGCCGATCCGGATATCGGAGGTGAGGGTCAGCTTGAGGTCGGCGGCGTCACACTGCGCGGCAGCCTGGTAGTAACCCCGGTCCGTATGCTGCCAGCGCGCGGCGTGACGGCCGTAGTCGAAGACGGGCTCGCAGTCCAGGAGGAGCTGGACAGCGCCGTGCACGCAGCGCACCATCCTGAGCAGTATGTGCTCCGCGTCGTAGTCGGTCGGCGGCCTGCTGTGCGTGGACCGCTCGGGATGGTTGTGCCGCCACGGGCCCATGACCAGGCAGTCCTGGATGATGAGCCAGCCCTCGCCGCAGTCCCAGCTGGTCTCGAGCACCATCGTCCCGGGCAGGTAGCGGCGGGCGGCCGGCACCGCCACGTCCTCCGGGCCGAACCGGAACGACCCGGCATCGCGGTCGAGCAGCGCGCCGAATACCGACGGGCTGTCCATCCGCGGCGCGCACATCCACTCGACGGCTCCGCTCGGTGCGACCAGCGCCGTGACCTCGCAGTCGGATAGGAACCCGTAGTCGGCGATCGGCGGATAGGGCGAGAATTCAGCGAAAGCACTCGCGAGCTGCTCGCCGAATCCATCGGGCCGCGCCTCGTGGATCGTCATCTGGCCGATCCCCCCTGCTTGATGGCCCGCGAGCAAGCTCGCGAGCCTTTATCGCAGTATGACACGCGGGCGTCCATCATGGCAGACCCTGAGGCGGCATACGTCGCAATAACAGTTTGGCTCCAGCCCGCCAGCGGCCAGGACCCAGTGTAAAATGACCTAAGTGCGTCGGAGGCAGTTTTCCGTACAGGCTTAATCCGCGCGGCGGGAGGGGGGCTCGGAGGGGTTTGTAGTTGCGTCCGGCCAAAGCTCCGCGAGCATGCCGCCGGTGAACCCTGCGTGTCCTTCTGGCCGTACCTGTTTACGGCACGCGAACATCCACGGAGGGTGAGGGGCGGTAACAGGAAATGACCAATCGAGGGCCCTTGATCACATTGGGCTCTGTGGTGCTGCTCGGCGGAATTTTCCTCGCGACCAACCAGGCGATCGCAAAGCCGGAAGGTCCCGCGCCTGCGCATCCGGCAGCCGCCGCGAAGCCGTCGGCCCCGCTGCATGCCCTCTTCGAGGGACGCAGCAGCGGCAACGAGGAGACCGTGGCTATCGAGGTCAACGGCAGCAAGGCCGATGCCCTGCTGAACGCCAACCGCAGCGGCGCGGTCACGCTGCGCGGCTCGGTGACCGGGAGCAAGATCGTCCTGTCCGGACCGGGCGGCGCCGCCGTTACCGCCACGATCTCGGGCGGGGCCGTCTTCGGAACGGTGACGGCGCTCGGGGGGCAGAGCTTCCCGTTCTCCGCCGAGCAGGAATCCGTGCACGCCGTGTACACCGGCCGGAGCAGCGGCGACCAGGTGACCCTGGCCGTGTCCATCACCGGCCCCAAAGCCGTGGCCTACGTCTGCAACGGCCACACGATCGAGGCCTGGCTGCAAGGCTCGGTGACCGGCAATCAGGTAGCCCTCGCCGGCCGCAACGGCGCGAGCCTGACCAGCACCATCAGCGGCCTGGCCATGTTCGGCACGGTCACGGCCAACGCCGGGCAGAGCTTCCCGTTCTCGGCCGCTCTGTCGCCACGCCCGGCCGGGGTCTTCCGGGCCGACGTGCAGATCAACAAGCTCGCCACCGTGATCGGCTGGGCGGTGCTGCCCGACGGGACCCAGGTCGGCCTGGCCGTGGCCGGCGCGACCAGGTACCCCGCGCCGACGCTCAACCTCGTCACCAACGAGTTCACCGTGGGCGGCGTCAGCTTCCCGGCGAGCCCCCTCGCCGGCACAGCGACCGTCGTCGGCCCGTGAGCGGAAAGAGCAGGAGATGACAACCGCCCCTAGCCCGGCTAGCCCGGCCCGCGACCGATACGCCCTGCCGCTCCTGGTGGCCCTGCTCGTCGGCTGCCTGGTCGCCCTCGTCCTCGGGCTCTACGCGCGGCTGCACCACCCCACCGGGTTCGCCCTCGACATCGTCGGCTTCTCCAGCGCGCTGTACGCCAAGGGCTGGCTGACGACGTTCGCGACCGCGTTCGCCGTCGTGCAGCTCGTCACCGGCCGCCGGGCAGGCAAGCAGGACGCCGCCTCCTGGATCGCCCCTCTGCACCGATCCTCGGGCCGGATCGCGATCCTGCTCACGGTCCCGGTGGTGGTGCACTGCATCTATGCCCTGGGATTCCAGACCTACTCGACTCGAGTGCTCATACATTCGGTGCTCGGCTGCTTCTTCTACGGCGCATTCGTGGCCAAGATGCTGAGCCTCACCTGGCGCGAATCAATGCCACGATGGGCAGTCCCGGTACTAGGCGGTACGGTCTTCCTAGGGCTGACAGGCGTGTGGCTGACCTCGTCCCTGTGGCTCTTCACGAGCAAGGGATGGCACTTCTGACCATGCGGCGTCCGGCTGCCGATCGCGAAAGGGGAGGCGCCGTGCAGCAGATGACCATGCACATAGGCATCGAGCAAGGTCGCGGCCTCGTCGGTCGGTTCGGCGACACGGTCATCCTGATCCCCGGCGATGCTGACGAGGCCGCCGGGGAACTTCTCGACCTGGCCACGGCCGTCGCCTCGGACCCCGGAATGTCGGCCAGGATGCTGGCCGCCCGCCTGGCGACCTGGGTTATCGGCCGGATGCCGGACGACGTCACCGCGTTCGGGCTGGTGGCACCGGTTCACGACGGCGTCGTCATGTTCCTTCGCGGAGCGGTCTGGTGCGAGGTCACCGAGGACGATTCGACGCGCGTGCTGTCCGGGGAACAGGCGCTGAGCTGGGTCGATCAGATCGTCCCGCCCTCGTTCTCGCGGCTGGCGATCGGCAGCACGGGCGGCCGCTTGGTGCAGGCGCATCCCCGATCTGACCTGCGGGCCGGCGTGGTGCCCGGGCAGGGCTTCGTCTTGACCCGGGTCACGGGGGCCGGCCCGGCGGACGGCGCGGCGTCGCCGCTCGCGGCCCGAAAAGACGCGCCCACCGAGCCGGCCAGGCGTCCCGATGCCATGCGCCCCGCGCCGGTCGCGCCCGCCGAGCCCGTGCCCCCCGCGCCGGTCGCGCGTCCCGAGCCCGTGCAGCCCGAGCCCGCACGTCCTGCGCCGGTGCTCCGCGAGCCCGTCGCGTATGCCGACCCGGCTGTGCGTCCCGAGCCCGCCGTGCGTCCCGAGCCCGCTCTGCGTCCCGAGCCCGCTCTGCGTCCCGAGCCCGCTCTGCGTCCCGAGCCGGCTGTGCGCGTCGAGCCGGTGCGGCCCGAGCCCGTGCGGCCCGAGCCGCCTGTG
>DASYXX010000703.1:0-2211 GCA_035934395.1 Streptosporangiaceae bacterium | reverse complement strand
GGCCCGCCCGGCCGGAACGCGCAGGCGCGCCCGCCGTCCGCACGGCACCCCGGCGCCCGTGGAGCAGGAAGCAGGAGAAGCTCGCGCTGCTCTACAACGAGCAGGGACTTCGCCCCGACGAGATAGCGCAGAAGCTCGGCGTGAGCCGGTACCTGGTGACCCAGATCATCCTGGCCGTCAAGAACCGCGGCAAGCTCTGAGCTCGCCCCGGGGCGTCGTTACGCCCGCACGCTGAAGGGCGAGCGTCGCGTTGCACGGGTGCGCCGCTTCTGGTCGCGGCGCCGCAGCAGCCTGCGTTCTTCCTCGCTCATGCCGCCCCAGACCCCGTGCATCGGGTCGGCGGCCAGCGCGTAGCGAAGGCACTCGTCCTGCACCGCGCATCGTGCGCAGATCGCCTTGGCCCGCATTATCTGCGCGCTGGCGGGACCCGAGTGCGAGATCGGGAAGAACAGCTCCGGATCGGCAGACGTGCAGGCGGCACGCGACCACCACTCGGCGAGGTGGTCTGCGGCGGTCGTGGTCATGGTGCCCTCAGGTCTGGTCGCGCCCCGGCCGACGTCACGGCCGGGAACCATGTGACTGCCCGTTTCCCGGCGGACTAATCCTGCCCCGGCCGACGTTCGAAGATCACTGGACGGATCGGGAACGAGACGGGGCCGGGTGACCTCATGAGTCGAGCTGCGCGTCACGTGTCCGCCGGGACCCCGGAGCCGCAGCATCGACCGCCCGCCAGCCCGTCCGGACGCGGACTGGCCTCGCTGAGTCCGTTCCGTTATAAGGCATTTACGCTCTTGTGGACCGCGGGCCTCATCTCAACGGTCGGGTCCTGGATGCAGACCGTGGCCGTTGGCGCGCTGGTCATCTCCGACACCGGGCAGGCGACGTGGGCGGTTCTGGTCGCCGCCGGGGCGTTCCTGCCGATCGGCGTGCTGTCGCCGGTCGGCGGTGCCCTCGCCGACCGCCTGCCGCGGCGTCCGGTGCTGGTCATCGGGAACCTCGCCGCGGCCCTGACCGCGGTGCTCCTCGCCGTCCTGGTCGCCGCTGGCCATGACAGCCCGCTGGCGCTGGTGCTGCTGGTCACCCTGCAGGGCTCGGCATCCGCGCTCATCGGGCCGTTCCAGCAGGCGATCCTGCCGGACCTGGTGCCGCAGTCTGAGTTCCTCGCGGCGATCTCGCTGAACTCGGCGCAGTTCAACCTCGGCCGCATCGTAGGACCGGCGCTGGCCGGCGCGACGGTGGCGGCGTTCGGGTACCCGGTGGCGTTCGTGGCGAACGCCGTCTCGTTCCTCGCGGTCGTGGTGGCGCTGGCGTTCGTGCGCCTGGCGCCGCCCTCGGGCCGTTCCGACCGGCTGCTCGCCTCGCTGTGGGCTGGCCTGCGGGCCGCCCGGGGCGAGCCGTCCTGCTGGGCGGCCATCGCCACTATCGCGGTGGTGGCCTTCCTCGCCTCGCCGTTCATCGCGCTGGTCCCCGTGATGGCCCGCCACCTGACCCACGGCGGCGCCCGCGCGGTCGCGCAGACGACGGCCCTGCTCACCACCGCCCAGGGCGCGGGCGCGGTGGCGGGCGCGCTGTGCCTCGCGCCGCTCGCGTACCGCCTGGGCCGCGGCCGCCTGCTCGGCTGGAGCCTGGTGCTGCTCCCGCTGGTGCTCGTCGGCTACAGCGGCTCGCGTCGGCCGTGGCAGGGCGCGGTCGCGATCTTCATCGTCGGCCTGGTGTACATCGGGGTCCTGTCGGGGCTCTCCACCGTCGTGCAGCTCCGGGCCCCGGAGGCGTTCCGGGGCCGGATACTCGCGTTCTTCCTCGTGGCGCTCGGGGTGGCCTACCCGATCGGCTCGCTGGTCCAGGGCCCGATCATCGACCAGATCGGCATCGGCTGGACCACGGCGGGCGCGTCGGCCCTGCTGTCACTGGTCATGGCCGTCGTCGCGGTCGGGCGGCGAGGCATCGCGCGGGCGATCACCAGCGAGTCCGGCGAGGACCCGGCCGGCGCAGGGGTGTTATCCCCCGCCCAGCGAATCCGGTCGGCGCATCATCGCGCGGTATCCGGCCACCAGGATCCACATCACGATGGCCAGGCGCCGCCCCAGCAGGGCGGCCGCCGCGCCGGGGCGCTCGCCGGGCCGCGCGGGCGCGGATACCACCGGAACCCGCTGGGGTGAGCCGACGGTCCACCTGATGGTCCGCAGGCTGGCGGGGGACACGGGCACGGAG
>DASYXX010000682.1:0-2457 GCA_035934395.1 Streptosporangiaceae bacterium | reverse complement strand
GCCGCCTGCACCGCGCGCTCCTGCGCGGCCAGGCTCACCTTGGCCGAGCTCTGCCCGTTGACCAGGGTCAGGCCCTGGCGTCCGCCCAGCAGGACCCGCACCTGCTCGGACGCCGCGCGGGACAGGTCGGCCTGGACCCGGCTCAGCGACGTGCGCAAGCCCGCCGCGAAGATCACCGCGGTCACGCCGAACGCGATCGCCGCCAGCGTGACCAGGGTGCGGGTGGGCCGGGCGAACGGCCCGGCCAGCCCGATGGTCACCGGCCTGGGCAGCTGGCGGACCCGGCCGAGCAGCCGGTGCGCGCCGTACCCGTGGGCAGGCCGGGGCGCACGCCCGGTGGCGATCGCCTGCACCGCGCTCATCCGTCCGGCGCGCAGCGCGATCGCGAATGCGGTGACACCGACCAGGCCGAGCATCGCCAGCGGCACGGCCAGGCTCACCCAGGCCGGCACGGTCAGGCTGCCCACGCCGAAGACCTGCGCGGCCTGGCCGAGCATCGGCACCGCCACGAGGTTGCCCGTGGTCACGCCCGCCGCGCACCCGATGGCGGCCGGGACCGCCACCTGGAGCACGTAGGCGGCCACCACTTGCTGAGGCGAGAACCCGATGGCCTTGAGCACGCCGATCCGCCGGGTCCCCGCCACCACCGCGCCGCTGACCACGTTGATCACGATCAGCACCGACATCGCCAGCCCGATCAGCCCGAACGCGACGATGAACGGCACCCACGGCGCGAATGAGGCGGTCGCCTGCGCCCTGGCGGTCAGCCAGGACTGGGCGCCGAGCACGCTGCCGTGCGGCAGCGCGCGGGTGACCGCGGCGATGTCGGCAGCCACCTCTGCGGTCGTCGCGGCGCTGGAGAAGCGGTACAGCATCTGCGACGCTTCCCGCGCCCCCGCCGCGTGCAGCGCGGCGATCTCGCCGGGCGTCACCCAGGCCTGCGCGGTGCCGGTGGCCGACGTCGCGATGCCGACCACGGTGAGCTTGGGCGAGCCCGGCACCCCGGTCACCGTGACCTGTGACCCGATTCCCAGCTGCAGGCCCGACTGGCTGGACAGCACGGCCTGTCCCGGACCGGTCGGCCAGTGGCCCGCCTTCAGCGTGAGGTCGTCGACCGCGCCGCCCGGCGAGGAGCGCCCGACGAGGGTGAGCTCCTGATGAACGGTGACGGGATTGGTCTTCTCATGACCGGACGAGACATGAATGGTGGGAGTGACCTGCGCGGTGACCGAGACACTCGCCTCGGGGAACGGCCCGGCCGACGCGGTCACGCCCGGCAGCCGGGCGGTAGCGGCGAGCTGGGTGGGCGACGCGCCGCTCACCGTCGCCGTCACGTCCGCGCCGTGCTGTGCCGCGAACGCCCGGTTGAACGGCGCGCTGGAATCGATCAGCAGGCCGAGCGCCAGCGTCGCGGCCGCGGTGGAGCAGAACACCACCAGGCCGATCACGATGGCCTGCACGCGCCGTCCAGACAGCCCGCCGCGCGCGGCCCGGACAATCGGAACCGGCTTCATCTGCGTGCTCCCGTCCCGGAAGCGTCGCCGGCGATCCGGCCATCGACGATCTCGATGACCCGGCTCGCGTAGCGCGCGGCCAGGTCGGGGTTGTGCGTGACGAGGATCAGCGTCTGCCCGGAGCTGTTCAGGTCGAGCAGCAGCTCGCCGATCGCCTCCCCGTTCGCCGTGTCGAGCGCCCCGGTCGGCTCGTCGGCCAGCAGCAGCGCGGGCCGGTTGACCAGGGCCCGCGCGATCGCCACCCGCTGCCGCTCCCCGCCCGACAGCCGCGCCGGGTAAGAATCCTTGTGCTGCCCGATCCGCAGCGCCGCAAGCAGCTCATCCGCGCGGCCGCGGGCCTCCCTGGCGGGCACGCCCGCCAGCTGGGCAGGCAGCAGCACGTTGTCGATGACCGTCATGTCGTCGAGCAGGTTGAAGAACTGGAAGATAATCCCGACCTGGCGCCGCCGGTACCGCGCGGCCCCGGTCTCGCCGAGCGTGTCGACACGCTGGCCGTCGACCGTGACGGCGCCGCCGGTCGGCCGGTCCAGGCCGGCGATGAGGTTGAGCAGCGTCGACTTTCCGCTGCCCGAAGGCCCCATGATCGCGACCGACTCGCCGCGAGCGACCTCCATGCTGACGTGCGCCACCGCGGGCGACCCGTCACCGCCATACTGCTTGCTCACGTCGCTGAGCTGCACCAGGGTATCCATGCCGGGGACGCTACGGCCGGGCCCGCCGCCGTCGCGTCGGCCGCCGGAGGCAACTTGCGTACCGTGGCCGGCTGAAGCCGAACGCGCCCTCGTCCCTGAGATGTACAGATCTCGGCCGAGCGGACGACGGCTTACCCCCCGCCCGCGAGCGACAATGAGCACGTGGCGCAGAGCTCGCGGAGGCTGATGACGGCGGGGCGGGCGGCCCGGCTGGCCGCCCGCGTGCGGTCGGCGGCGCGGCGGCCGGTCCT
>DASYXX010000028.1:0-6039 GCA_035934395.1 Streptosporangiaceae bacterium | reverse complement strand
CGCAGCCGATCGCGACGTCCTCGATCCGCAGCAGGCCCACCGTCCAGCCGGCCGGGACCAGCAGGTTGAACAGCACGACGACGGTGATCGTGAAGGCCGCCTGGCCCACCGCGAACGGGGCCGTCCCCGGCGCGTACGCTGCCACGGCGATCGCCAGCGGCAGGGCCACCCACAGGGCGGTCTGCCCGGTACCGATGGCCAGCAGCAGCGCGGCGCCGACCGCGAACCCGGCGACTGTGCCGGCCAGGGCCCGCCAGACCGTGGACCCCGTGGCCGCCGCGTTGGTGCGCAGGACCGACAGGGTGCCGAGCACCACCCAGAAGCCGTGCTGCACGCCGCTGACGTCGGCGACGGCCACCGCGGCGGCGAGCGCCACCGCGCCGCGCGCGCTGCTGCGGAACCAGACCGAGCGGAGGCTGGCGTGCCGGGCCGCGATCCGGACGGCGCCTGCGACGCCGCCGAACCACCGCACGGTCGGCGGCGAGACCTCCTCCTGGCCCGCGTACCAGCTCCGGCGCTGGGCCTCCACCGTCTCCGGGTCGGCCCGCCGGGCGGCGATCAGCGCGTCCGCGGCGGCCGCGCTGGCCGCGACGGCGATCGCCTCCGCGTTCGCCGCGTTCGCGGCGGCGGCCCGGACGCTGGCCGGGTCCCCGGTCAGATCCCAGCAGCGCGCGGCGCCGGCGGCGCGCGCCCGCTGCAGCCGGTCGATGTCGCGCACGACGCCGGAGTCCCTGATGTCCTCGCGGCCCAGCAGCCAGGACACGTCCTCGAGCAGCGCGGCGGCCGCGCCGAGCAGCTCCCGGTCGGTCGGCGCCACGTCCCGCAGGTCCAGGCGGCCGTCCAGCGCGTCGGCGACCAGCGAGGTGCACCACTCGAGCAGCTCGACGACGTTGGCCAGGCCCTGGTCGGCGGTGGCCAGCCCCGTCGGCCGGAACGGCGTGGCCGCGAACACGTCCAACAGGGTGTGCTTGGCCGCGATCGCCGCGTCCCGGTCGGCCTGCGCCGCCTCGCCGCCGAGGGCGGCGGTAAGGTAGCCGGCCAGCGCGGACGCCGAGGCGGAGGCGGCCCCGCGCAGCCTGTCACCGGGCGATCGCGGCGAGAGCACCAGAACCGCCGCGGTGCTCACCGCCGAGGCCAGCCACCACCCCGCCAGGCGGGCCGGTATCACCGATGCCGTGCCTGCCGAGGCGACCGGCAGCACGTAGGCCAGGAGCGCGGCGGTGACGCCGGACGCGGCGTTCGGCCCGGCGACACCGGCGAAGAACACGGCGAACGCCACCGGGATCGTGACGAGCGCCGCCAGCCAGGTGGTTCCGCTCACCGCGGTGCCGATGACCAGCACGATGCTGCCGGCGACGGCGAGCCCGAGGTGCGCGATGGCCTTGTCCCGCCTGCTCCCGCCGAACGCGGCCAGGACCAGGGTGGCGAACCCGCCGAAGGTCGCGAACAGCGCCATCTGCGGGTCGCCGATGACCTTGAACGTCAGCGCGAACAGGGACGGTATGACGATCGTCGCGCGCAGCGCGCGAATCGCGGCCGGAACCGACCACACCGGCCGCCAGGCCGCCTGACCAGCCGCGCCGGGCGACGGGCGCCACAGCCGCCGGCGGGAAGGGGCGGCGAGCGCGGAATCGGACACCAGCCAAGCCTATAGAGACCGCCCGTTAGGCTGGCCGGGTGACAACCAGCCAGGCCCTCCCGCTGCGCGGCGACCTCACGGGCCGCGAGCCCTACGGCGCACCGCAGCTGGACGTGCCGGTCCGGCTCAACACGAACGAGAACCCCTACCCTCCCTCGCCCGCGCTGGTGCGCGCGATCGCCGACGCGGTGGCGGCCGTGGCGGGGACGCTCAACCGGTACCCCGACCGCGACGCCGCCGACCTGCGCGCCGACCTGGCCGGCTACCTCGGGTACGGGCTGACCGTCAGGCACCTCTGGGCCGCCAACGGCTCCAACGAGATCATCCAGCAGCTGCTGCAGGCCTTCGGCGGACCGGGACGCACCGCCCTGGGGTTCGAGCCGTCGTATTCCATGCATCCGCTCATAACGCAGACCACCGGCACGCGGTGGGTGCGGGCTGCGCGGGACGACGACTTCGGGCTCGGCCCCGGGCGCGCGGCGGCCGCGGTCCGCGAGGTACGACCGGACCTGGTGTTCCTCACCTCGCCGAACAACCCGACCGGGACCGTGCTGCCGCCCGAGACGGTCGAGGCGGTCTGCGCGGAGGCCCCGGGCATGGTGATCGTCGACGAGGCGTACGCGGAGTTCGCGCGTGACCGGGGACGGACCGCGCTCGACCTGCTGCCGGCCTACGGCCGGCTGGTGGTCACCCGGACGATGTCCAAGGCGTTCGCGATGGCCGGGACCAGGCTCGGCTACCTCGCCGCCTCGCCCGCGGTCGTGGACGCCCTGCTGCTCGTCCGGCTGCCCTACCACCTGTCCACGGTCACGCAGGCCGTGGCCCGGGTGGCGCTGCGGCACGCGGAGGAGCTGCTCGCCACCGTGGCCGTGCTCCGGTCCGAACGCGACGAGCTGGTGCGGTGGCTGCGCGGCCGCGGCCTGGCCGCGGCGGACTCGGACGCGAACTTCGTGCTGTTCGGCGAGTTCGGCGACCGGCACGCGGTCTGGCAGAGGCTGCTCGACCGCGGGGTGCTGATCCGCGAGGTGGGCCCCCCGGGCTGGCTGCGGGTCAGCATCGGCACGTCCGCGGAGATGGCCGCGTTCCGCACGGCGCTGCATGAGGTGCTGGCGCTATGAGCCGCACCGCGCGGGTGGAGCGCGTGACCAAGGAGACCCAGGTCCTGGTCGAGCTGGACCTCGACGGCACCGGCGTGACCGAGGCGGAGACCGGCGTGCCGTTCTTCGACCACATGCTCGCCCAGCTCGGCAGGCACGGGTGCATCGACCTGACGGTGCGGACGCAGGGCGACACGGAGATCGACGCGCACCATACCGTGGAGGACACCGCGCTGGCGCTCGGGCAGGCGCTGCGCGAGGCGCTCGGGGACAAGGCCGGGATCTCCCGGTTCGGCGACGCGCTCGTCCCGCTCGACGAGACCCTGGCCCGGGCCGCGGTGGACCTGTCGGGCCGGCCGTACGCCGTGCACGCGGAGCCGGAATCGATGCCGCCCACGATCGGCACCTACGACACGACGCTGACCCGGCATTTCTTCGAGTCCCTGGCGATCGCCGCGGGGATCTGCGTGCACCTGACCGTGCTGGCCGGCCGCAACCCGCATCACATCGTGGAGGCCCAGTTCAAGGCGTTCGCGCGGGCGCTGCGCGCGGCGGCCGCCCCGGACCCCCGCTCCGGCGGCATCCCCAGCACCAAGGGCGTTCTGTGACCTAACTTGACGACGGACGACGGCGTCGGGGTTCGAAATAACTTGACGGCAGACGACGGCGTCGGGGTTCGAAATAAACCGTCATAACGGAACCGGCGGATCACGGTCCGGTTACCGCCGCTGCGCTGGCTGGCCTGCGCGGAGTACGCGGCCCTGCAGGCGGTCGAGCGGCGCGACGAGGTGGTGCTGCGCGTCTACTGGCGCAGCCGCCGCACGTTCGAGTGCGGCGCGCTGGTCGATGATTTCGCGGCGCTGAGCCTGAACTTCCAGGTCCGGCTCTCCGCGCCGCTGGGCGGGCGGCGGCTGGCCGGCCCGGACGGCGTGGCGCTGCCCTGGCTGGATGAGGCCGCGATGCTGAGGTTCACCCCACCTGTGCAGATGAGCGGGCTCGCCGGGCTGAGGTACCGCGGCCCGGCGTACTGGTACCGGCAACCGCAGCCGCCGCAGCCGGCAGGGCTGTCTGCTGACCGGCTCTTCCCGACCGCCAAGTGCCTCGACACCGAGACCACCGCCGCCGCGATCCAGCTCGTGCTCGACCAGTGCGCCTACGGCGGCGCGAGGGCGGGGGGACCCACGGCCGCCGACGGTTCCTTGGTGACTCTCCCAGGCACGCGGGTCACCGTGCGGGGGCAGGCCGGTCATGTCGTGGAACACAGGCCGGGCGTACCGCCGCTGGCCGGGTACGACGACTTTGCCTGGCGGGCGCTGTGGTGGACCGAGGGGCACGAGGTCGTGGTGCTCATCAGCCAGCGCACCGCGTCGAGCCACCCCGCCCTGCTGTCGGTGCCCGAGCTCGTCGCCGTGGCCGACGACCTGTGGTGCGTGCGCCCGGCGGCATGCCGATCGCCGAGCGGCCACGAGTCGGGCCGGTGACCCAGCCGCCAGCCGGACAGGCCGCCCGGTCCCGCCGCTGGCCGGACAGGCCGCCCAGAGGTACATCGATCATGCCGGGCAAGCGCTGCGCTAAGCCTGCTCGCGGGCGATGGCCGTGAACGCCTCGAGGGCCTCGTCGGCCGGGTAGTGATTCAGCACGTACTCGCGCGCCCAGTCCTGCGCTGAGGGATACCGGCTGGTGCCGATCACCCTGGCCGCCGCCTCGGTGTCGTACTGGGTCCGGCGCAGCGTCACGTCGGGGCCGAGAAGCGCCCACCCGGCGCCCGGATGGCCATAGGGCATGCCGACGCTGCTGGGGTTGATCACCCGGTGCCCGGCCACCAGCCGGTCGAACGGCATGTGCGTGTGGCCGCAGACCACGACCTGCGCCTCCACGTCGGCCAGCGCGGCGGCCCAGCGCTGCGGCGGGCTGTCGACCAGCAGCATCTCGTCGTCGCGGCGCGGCGAGGCGTGACAGAACAGCGCGGGTCCCAGGCCGTCGATGTCCAGGGTCACGGTCAGCGGCAGCCCGTCGAGCCGGTCCCGGTGAGCCCGCCCGATCAGGGCCGCGCTCGCGGCGGCATCGGCGCCGAAGGGCCCGGGAACCTCACCGCCGTCGAACGCGGTGACCATTTCCCGCTCGCAGTTGCCGTGCACCCACACCGCGCGGTCACCGAGCCCGGCGAGCAACTCCAGGGTCTGCGCGGGCATCGGCCCGAGCGCGATGTCGCCGAGCAGGACCACAGCGTCGGCGCCGGCCACGTCCGGCTCCCCGAGCACCGCGTTCAGCGCCGGAACGTTGCCGTGAATGTCTGCCAGGACCGCTGCCCTCATGCTCGCGATTATCTCTGCCCCCGACCCGTCCGGCCGCCGCCGTTCGCCCTGGATGAAAAGGCTCTCGCAGGCTCACGAGGGGACGCGGGCCTGCTGGCCTGACCTCGGGGAGCGGGCTGGGGCCACCGCGTGCGTCTCCCGTTAGGCTTGGCAGGGTGCTGTGCAGGGATCACATCGGAGGCGAGACCGCATTGAAGCTCGGGCGAGGTCGGTCGTGAGCCAGCCGAAGGTCGTGGTGCTGGACTACGGGTTCGGCAACATCCGGTCGGCGCAGCGGGCGCTGCAGCGGGCCGGGGCCGACGTCGAGGTGACGTCCGACCCGCATGCCGCGCAGACCGCCGGCGGGCTGGTGGTGCCCGGCGTCGGCGCGTTCGCGGCCTGCATGGCCGGGCTGCGGGCGGTGCTCGGCGACGTGGTGATCGGCAAGCGCCTGGCCGGGTCCCGGCCGGTCCTCGGCATCTGCGTCGGCATGCAGGTGCTGTTCGCCGAAGGGGTCGAGCACGGCGAGCGCACCGAGGGCTGCGGCGAGTGGCCGGGGGTCGTCCGGCGGCTGGACGCACCGGTGCTGCCGCACATGGGCTGGAACACGGTCCGCGTCCCGGCCGGATCCCGGCTGTTCGCCGGGATCGGCGACGACGCCCGCTTCTACTTCGTGCACTCGTACGCGGCGACGTCGCTGCCGCTGCCGCCGAGTGACCGGATGACCGCGCCGCTGATCACCTGGGCCACGCATGGTGAGCCGTTCATCGCCGCCGTGGAGAACGGCCCGCTGTCCGCCACCCAGTTCCACCCCGAGAAGTCCGGCGACGCGGGCGCGACGCTGCTGGCCAACTGGCTGGGATCGCTATGACGGGGCTCACCCTGCTGCCCGCCGTCGACGTCACCGACGGGCACGCGGTCCAGCTCGTCCAGGGCGTGGCGGGCAGCGGCGGCCGGTACGGCGATCCGATGGAGGCCGCGCTGGCCTGGCAGCGGGCCGGCGCCTCGT
>DASYXX010000653.1:0-7165 GCA_035934395.1 Streptosporangiaceae bacterium | reverse complement strand
CCTAAATGCGCGTTTTCTCAGCTACGTTACCCACCAGTACGGCATCTGCTTGCGAGGAGGCCGGCATGCGGACGGTATGGACCAGGCGTCTATCGGTAACGGTCGTGGTGCTCGCCGTGGCCGGGTACGGCCTGGCGGCGGCGCGGTTCGGCCCGGCGCTGTCGGGCACGGGCGTCGCGCAGGCTGCGGTAACCCGCGCGTCGGCCGCGCCCGCGGTCCGGCCGCAGAGCCTCACGGTCGCCACGAACGCGGGCCAGGTCTTCGGCCGGACCACGGGCCTGGTGGACCAGTTCCTCGGCATACCGTACGCCGCGCCGCCGGTGGGCCGGCTGCGCTGGCAGCCGCCGCAGCCGGTGCGGCCCTGGGCCGGGATACGCAGCGCGCTGTCCTACGGCAGCCGCTGCGCGCAGCTCGCCAGCACGAACGGCCCGCGTTTCGACACCGAGAACTGCCTGACCGTTGACGTCTACGCGCCCGCGGTCATCCCGGCGGGAGGGGGGCTGCCGGTACTGTTCATGATCAACGGCGGCGACCTGGAGAACGGGGCCGGCGACCAGCACGACGGGTCGCTGCTGGCGCAGCAGGCGCAGATGATCGTCGTGTCGTTCAACTACCGGCTCGGCCCGTTCGGCTTCCTGACGCTGCCCGGCCTCACCGCCGCGCGCTCCGCCGTGAACGGCAACTTCGGCCTCCTGGACATGGAGGCGGCACTGCGGTGGGTGCGGCTGAACATCGCCGCGTTCGGCGGCAACCCCCGTGCGGTCGCGATCGACGGCGAGTCGGCCGGGGCCGACGCGGTCTGCGCCCTGCTGGCCTCGCCGCCCGCCGCGGGGCTGTTCAGCCGGGCGATCCTGCAGAGCAGCGGGTGCGTCAGCGAGTCGGCCGCGACCGCCCGGCAGAACGCGCTCGCCCTCGCCGCCAGGGCGGGGTGCACGGTACCCGCCAGGGCCGCCTCCTGCCTGCGGGCCAAGCCCGAGGCGACCGTGCTGAACGCGAGCGCCGGATACGTGCCGCAGTTCGTCTCCGGTGGCCCCGAGCTGCCCATAGCTCCCGCGCCGGCGATCGCCTTCGGCCGCTTCACCAAGGTTCCGATCATGGTCGGGACCAACCGCGACGAGGGACGCCCCCTCGCTGCGGCCGCGGCTTTCTGGACGCACCAGCAGTACGTGCAGATCGTCACCTTCGTGTTCGGTGCCACGCTCGCCCCGGCGGTGCTCAAGGAGTACCCGCTCAGCGATTTCCCGCGGCCCTATCAGATCGCTTACGCGCTGGCCGCGGAGCTGACCGACAGCGGCGTCATCGACGGGATCGGCGGCTGCGCCGAGCAGAACCTGGCGGGGGAGTTCGTCAGGGACGGCGCACCGACGTTCTTCTATGAGTTCGACGACCGGAACGCCCCGCCGCTGAGCAACAACATCCCGCCCGGCTACCAGGATGGCGCGGGGCACGCTGAGGAGCTCGCCTACATGTGGCCGAGCTTCACCAACGGCCTCTCCTTCTACGCGGAGCTGACCGGCGCCCAGCTGGAGCTGTCCCGGCAGATGATCGCCTACTGGGGCGCGTTCACGCGCAACGGCTCCCCCGCGGCGTTCTTCCAGCCGCCGTGGCAGTCCTTCGGCAGCCAGGTGCTGATGTCGCTGCAGCCGGGCGGCCAGAGCCGCGAGATCTTCGGCATCAGCTTCGCCCAGGAGCACCACTGCGCGTTCTGGAACACGGTCGGCAGGTCGGCGGAGGGCGTGCCAGGCACGGGTGCGGCGGGGCAGCTCCTGCGCCATGCCCGGGCGTGGGCCAGGTGGCTGACTGGTCTGGGTGAGTGAGCGAGGCCGAGCCGGACGGGAGGCGCCATACAGCGTCAGGTTGTGATCCTGGGCGCCGGGTCGCGCGGTGACCTGCAGCCATGCCTCGCGCTGGGCCGCCGCCTGGCTGAGCGCGGCGACGCGGTCCGGCTGATAGCGGTCGCCCGCTACAAGCCGCTGGTCGATGCCGCAGGCCTGACGCCGGTGATGCTGTCGCTCGACCCGGTTGAGATCATCGCCAGCGAAGCCGGGCGGGCCTGGCTCGACGGCGGCAGGAACCCGGTCAAGTTCCTGCGCAGCTTCGCGCGCATCGCGCGTCCCGTCGCCGAGCAGATCCTGCAGGAGGTCGCCTCGGCGTTCGTGGGGGCGGATCTCATCGTGGCGCCGACGATCGGCTTCCTCGGCGAGCACATGGCGGAGCGGCTCGGGGTGCCGAGCGCCCTGATCCACATCCAGCCGAGCCACCCCACGACCGCGTTCCCCCACCCGTTCGTGCCGCAGGCCCGGCGGCTCGGGCCGATCGCGAACCGGTGGAGCTTCCACGCGGTCGAGCAGCTGGCCTGGCAGCTCCTGCGGCCGCTGATCAACCGGTGGCGGGCGGACACCCTGGGACTGCGCCGGCTGCCGCTGCGCGGGCCCGCCCACCGCACCCGCCTGGCCCGGCGGCCGGTCCTGTGCAGCTTCAGCCCGCTGGTCGTGCCGAGGCCGCCGGACTGGCCGCCCTACGTTCACGTCACGGGCAACTGGTTCCTCGACGCGGACGAGGAGTGGAGCCCGCCGCGGGCGCTCACCGACCTGCTCGCGACGGGCAGGCCGGTCGTGTATGCGGGCTTCGGCAGTATGGTGCCCAGGGACCCGGCCCGAACCGACGCCATGGTCCGCACCGCGCTGCGCCTGGCCGGGGTCCGCGGCGTGATGCTGGGCGACCCGGCCACCTCGGACGACAACGTCCTCGCGGTGCAGACCGTCCCGCACGCCTGGCTGTTCCCGCGGGTGAGCGCGGTCGTGCACCACGGCGGGGCCGGGACCACAGCGGCCGGGCTGCGGGCCGGCGTGCCCGCCATCATCTGCCCCTTCCTCGGGGACCAGCCGTTCTGGGGCGAGCGGATCGCGGCGCTCGGCGTGGGCCCGGCGCCGATCCCGATCGCCCGCCTCACCGCGAACGCCCTGGTGATGGCCATCGAGGCCGTGGTGGGCTCCGGCGCGGACGCGAAGGCCATCCGGGAGCGGGCCGACAGCCTCGGGGCCGAGATCCGCGCCGAGAACGGCGTGGCGCGCGCGTGTGAGGTTCTCGACTCCCTGACGAGTTAGGCGGGGCTTACCCGAGCGCCATCGTCTTGTGGCTCGGGTATCTGGCGCCGCACCAGCCCCTCTGGTCAGACGGGATCTCCCGAGCGGACGGGGAACGGAAAGTGGAGACGCAATCTGATCGGACTGAGCATGGCTCAGCAGGCGGGGTTCCGCGCACCTCCGGAGTAGCGCTGGACCGCACCGTGGAGGCGCGTCCGATGGCGGCGGCGGAGGGCGCCGAGTCCAACAACCCGGCGCGTTCTCGGCTGTCGGCTGCTGCGGAGGCGTGGGCGATCAGCTACATGTCGTGGGGATTGTGTAAGTAGAGCCGACGGCCCCCGGCAAGGCCTGCTACCGGGAATTCTTCGCCGCGGCCGCGAACGAGCCGGCCAGGTAGCGCTCGCGGCACGCCGACCTGGCGATCTTGCCGCTGGACGTGCGCGGCAGGTCACCGGGCCCGACCAGCAGGAAGTCGCGCAGCGGGGCTCCGTGATAGGCGGAGACCGCTGCGCGGACCGCGCGGGTAACCTCGGCCGCGTCCACCTCGCGGGCCTCGGCCTGACGGCTCCGCTCGGCCACGACCACGAGGCGGTCACCGTCCTCGCCGGGAGCCGCGAAGGCCGCCACCCGGTCGCGGCGGATCACCGGGTGGGCCTCCTGCGCGGTGGCCTCGACGTCCTGCGGGTAGTGGTTCCGCCCGTCGATGATGATCAGGTCCTTGAGCCGGCCGGTGACCAGCAGCTCGCCGTCGTGGAACACGCCGGTGTCGCCGGTGCGGAGCCAGCCCTCGCGCGGCAGGCCGCCCGGGTCGGCGGCGAGCACCGCGCCGAAGGTCTCCGTGCCGTGCTGCCGGAAGTAGCCGGGAGAGACGTTCGGCCCGCTGACCCATATCTCGCCGATCCGCCCCGGCGGGCATACCGTGGCGGTCTGCGGGTCGACGATCGCGACGTGCTGGCCGGCGGGGCTGCCGCAGGAGGTCATCGGCACCGCGCCTGTGCCGTCCGCGTCGTCGGCCAGCGGGACCGGAACGGCTTCCCCGCGCTGCAGCGCGGTCCGGTCGAGCGCAACGGTCCGGGGAGGCCGGCGCGTTCCGCCTGAGGCGACGTACAGGGTGGCCTCGGCCAGCCCGTAGGCGGGCGTGAGGGCCTCGGGCGCGAGGCCGCAGCCGGAGAAGGCGCCGGCGAACCTGTGCAGCGTGGCCGGCCGGACCGGCTCGGCGCCGTTGATGAACGCGCGGACGCCGCTCAGGTCGAGCTCTGCCCGGTCCCGGTCAGCGATCCGGTTCACGCAGTACTCGTACGCGAAGTTCGGGCCCGCGGTGAACACGTTGACGTGCTCGGAGGCGAGCCGCAGCCACCGGGCGGGCTGCATCAGGAACGCCACGGGGTCCATGAACGCGGCCTGGCCGCCGGTGGCGATCGGCATCGCCACCGTCATCACGAACCCCATGTCGTGGAACAGCGGCAGCCAGCCGACCGCCGTCGACCGGTAGTGCTCGATCTCCAGCGCCGCGGATATCTGGGCGGCGTTGGCCGCGAGGCAGCCATGAGTGATCATCACGCCGGCCGGCGCCCGGGTGGACCCGGAGGTGTACTGCAGGTAGGCGAGGTCGGCTGGCCCCGCATCCTCGTCCTGCCAGCCGTCGGCGAGCTCGGCCGGGACGGTGTCCACGATCAACGTATCCCGCGGCCGGGCCGGGCCCTCGCGCAGCAGGGCCTCGACGGAGGCCGCGGCGTTCTCGGTCGTCAGCACGCACGCGGGATCCGCGTCGGCCAGGATGTGCGCCAGGCGGTCCTTGTGGCCGGGCAGGTCGGGGGTGAACAGCGGGATCGCGACGACCCGCGCGTAGAACGCGCCCAGCATCGCGACCACGTAGTCCAGGCCCTGCGGGGCGAGCACCGCGGCGCGCTCGCCGGCGATCACGCGGCCGCGCAGGGCGGCCGCCAGCGCGCGCGCCCGCTGGTCCACCTCGCGCCAGGTCAGGCTGGCCCTGCGGCCCTGCGGCCCGGAAAGGTAGTCGACGAACGTGTAGCCCGGCCGGTCGCCGATCGTCTCGGCGAGCCGCCGGGCCTGGCTGACCAGCGTCAGCGCGGGCGCGGCGGCGGGCCTGGCCGCTGCCCGCACATCGGACATGGGCACCTCCGGTCGGACGGGCAGAACGCGGGCCAAGCTACCCGGCTTCCGGACCGCGCTTCTCCTGCGCGATCACACATTCGCTGCGGCGGCGGATGTCATCCCCGTGACAAATGAGCGAGCCGTAGGGGCGCGGCGCCGGCGAACACTATTGTCACGTTGTGAGCCGACTTCCGTACCTGAGCCGCGACGAGCTCGGCGCCGAGGGCCAGCACGTGTGGGACCTCATAATGGGCACGCGCGGCAGCCAGCTCCTCAACTCCGACGGCGGCCTGGCCGGGCCGTTCAACGCGTTCGTCCACGCGCCGGACGTCGGTCAGCACCTGACCTCGCTGGGAGCGGTGCTGCGGTTCGGCACCTCGATCGAGCGACGGCTGAGCGAGGTCGCGATCATCACGGTGGGCGCCCGGTGGAAGGCCGAGTTCGAGTGGTGGGCGCACGCACGCATGGCCCGCAACCACGGCGTGCCCGACGCGGTGGTCGCCGCCATCGGCCGCGGTGAGGAGCCCTCGTTCGCGGCCGACGACGAGCGGGCGGTCTACGCGGTCGCCCGGCAGCTCACCCAGACCGGGCGGGTCAGCCAGGACGCCTACGACGCCGCCCAGCGGCTTCTCGGCGACGCCGGGGTGGTCGAGCTCGTCTCGCTGTGCGGCTACTACACGCTCATCTCGTTCCTGCTGAACGCGTTCGCCGTGCCCCTGCCGCCGGGCGCGTCGCCGCAGTGGGGTGCGGGAGGGCGGGCGGAGTAATGGCTGATGAGGACCTCCCGCCCGAGGCGGCCGGCTCCGCGCCGGGGCGGGCCCGCCTGGCCGGGCGGCGCGTGCTCGTGGTCGGGGCCGGGACACGGCCCTCCCCCGAGCCCGACCCGCCGATCGGCAACGGCCGGGCCATCACGGTCCTCGCGGCCAGGGAGGGCGCGTCGGTCGTGTGCGCCGACCGCGACCAGGCCGCGGCCGAGGCCACCGCGACGCTCGCGCGGGCCGAGGGCGCCAGGGCCGAGGTCGTGGTGGCCGACGTGGCCGAACCCGCGGCCTGCGCCGCTGTGGTCGACGAGGCCGCGGACGCGCTCGGCGGCCTCGACGGCCTGGTGCTGAACGTCGGCATCGCCCTCGGCCGCGGGATCGGCGGCACCACCGCCGAGCAGTGGGACGCCACCTTCGCCGTCAACGCCCGCGCCCACTTCCTGGTGTCGGCGGCCGCCCTGTCCGTCCTCGCCCCGCGGTCGGCGATCGTGTTTATCAGCTCGGCCGCCAGCCTGCGGGCCGCTACCGGGGTGCCGTCCTACGACTCGTCCAAGGCCGCGCTGCTGGGCATCTGCCGCCAGGTCGCCCGGGAGGGCATGGCCAGGCACATCCGGGCCAACCTGGTGGTGCCGAGCCTGGTGGACACCCCGATGGGCCGGGAGGCCTCCCGCCTGAACCCAGGGCGTACCGCCCGGCGGCTCCCGTTCGGCCGCCAGGCCACCGCGTGGGAGGTCGCCTACGCCGCCGTGTGGCTGCTCTCGGGCGAGGCCAGCTACGTCAACGCCCACCCGCTGGTCCTGGACGGCGGCGCCACCAGCTTCGGCTGATCACCCGCCGCCGATGGTCACCGCCGCCCGGGCGGGGCCGCCGCCGAGCGGCACCCTCAGGTGCAGCTCGCCCTGATCGCCGGCGGTGGCCTCCTCGTCGCGGGCCGACTCCGCCGCCTGGATCCGCACCCGGTGGCGCGATCCCGGCCGGAAGGCCGGAGGGGTGACGACGTCGGCGGCCCCCGCGCCGGTGACGGCGAAGCCGCCCGGTCCGGTCACGTCCAGCGTGCTGAAATCGCGCGCTAGGCCGTCAGCTGGCCGGGCGGCTTGGTCGGCCTGTTTGCCCAGTTCAGCCGCGTTCACGGTCAGGCGCAGGTTCGGAGCACCGGCAGGCTTCGTTAACGTGGAGAAGCGATGGGAACTATTCGCAGCATGC
>DASYXX010000637.1:0-4706 GCA_035934395.1 Streptosporangiaceae bacterium | reverse complement strand
CTCTTCCACCTGAGGCTTCCCTTCCGCCGTCCCGTTTTCGCACTTCAGGACCCTACGGAACGGAAGCCTCACCAACACCCAGCCACGCCGCGGCTAAACCAGCACCACCAGCAACTCACTCCAAAAGAGCTGCACCCATGGCCCATCGACCACACAGCCGGGCCGCGTGGGAAACGGCGAAAGCCGCGTAACGGGCGGCCACCGGCCCAGCGGGGGGCGGCCTTGCCGCGGCTGGCGCACCGGGGCACATCTCAGCTGGTCTGGGCAGAGCTCGGGGAGCGACCTTCTGCTCAATCGCTGGTCGCACCGGCGTGGCTGCCGCACGAGCATTCCGGATGCGGGGACCAGGTGCGGCGGCGCCACTGCCAGCTGGGGAGGACGAGCTCCAGGGTGCCGTTGGTCACGGCAACCGCGCTGGGCGCCCTGTCGATGAAGGCGAGCGCCTGGGACGTGGCCTGGGCCGCGACCGCTGCCGCGAGTGGCGCGTCACAGGAGAGGGGGCCGGGCGGGCGCCCGACAAGCTGGGCCAGGATGAGGGGCCAGGCTGGATCATGATCCGTACGGAAAAGGTCCAGGCACCTTAGGCACGCGGTGCGGCCGGGCATGACCAGCGGGCCCACGATGCCGATGGCCTCGCTAGCCGACACGACCAGATGCGGTACCTGGTCGCGCATCAGCTCGGCCTGCAGCTCGGGCAGATGGCGCGCGGTCAGGACGGCAAGATCGGGGCGTGCCGCGCTGGCTCGCGCCATGCGCGGTGACGCGGCCGCGGATTGCGGCGGGCCGGGCGATCCCGCCGCCTGCCCGGCCGGATCCGCGTGCGCAACGCAGACGCCCGATGTTGTCAGCAGGCTGGCGATGCCCGCCGCGACCCGGCCGCTGCCGTGGATGCGGACCTGCGCCGCGAGCCTGCGCGCCAGCGTGCGCGCTCCGCCGTCGCAGTCTCCGCGGGCCAGGGACACAGTGGCCAGTTCCGCGGCTAGCCGGGTTCGCAGCGGCTGTGACAGTGCGCGTAAGGTCGCGGCCGGGAAGTCGTCGAGCGCGCCGGCCGAGGCGAGCAGCGCCAGCACCCGCTCGGCGGTCTCCGCGGGAACGCCGCGGTGCGCCGCGGCCTCGATGACCTGAGCGCGGTCGCGGCTGCCGTCGAGGAGGCTGATCACCCAGGCGATGCCGGCCATGCCGCTCAGCGCCACCGCCCGGCGCGAGTCGACGCCGATCTGCAGCGTGTCACGGTCACGCCACACCGGCGTCAGCCCGGGCTTCAGCGCTGGTCTCACGACTTCAGGGTGGCAGCCGGTGCTGACAATCCGGTGGGCAGCCGACCGGGGTGCCGGGGCGGCCAGCCCAAGGGGGCGGCGCGGGGCAGTCACGAAGCGCTGGCCGGGGCCGGGCCCTGGAGGTCCGCGCGCGGGCGGTCACGAAGCGCTGGCCAGGGGCCCGGGGCCTGGAGCGGCCGCGTGCGGTCACGAAGCTCTTGGCGGGGCCCCCGGGCCCTGGAGCGCGGCAGTGCAGGGCGGCCGGCTCCGCTGCAGGCCGTTCGGCCCCCTTCCCCGGAAGCGACGTGCGACCCGGAGCCCGGGGACTCCTGATTGGCGAAGCTAGGCCGGACCCTGCTGGCGGGTCAAGACTCCCCTGTGCATGACCCTGTGGACAACGTGGGGAGACGGCGGAGTGTCCCTGTGGACATCGGAGTGCAGGCCTGTGCAGTTCGCGACCACCCTGGCTCCTCGCGCGGTCGTACCAGCAATGTTGCCGTCCACCGCCTGTGGACGGGAGATTGCGCCGCGCCGGCCGCCGGGCCGCCGGTTCTAGCCGCCCGCTTCCGGGGTGGGGTCGGCCGGTGGATCGCCGCCCGCCGGAGGCGGGGGTTCCTCGGTCGGCGACTCGAAGGCGGAGATGTCGAGCTCCGGGCGGCCGCGGACGAAGCCGTCGGGGTCGTCGAAATCGTCCGCCGTAGGCAGCAGGTCGGGATGAGCCCAGACCGCGTCCCGGCCGCCGATGCCGCGGGCGTCGGTGAGTCCGCGCCAGATGACCGCCGCCTCGCGGAGCCTGCGCGGGCGCAGTTCGAGGCCAACCAGCGTCGCGAACGTCCGCTCGGCCGGGCCGCCGCTGGCCCGGCGGCGCCTGATCGCCTCGGCCAGCGCGCTGGCCTGGGGCAGCCGTTCGGCGGCGGCCGCGTCGACCACGGTCGCCACCCACCCCTCGACCAGGGCGAGCATGGTCTCCAGGCGAGCCAGCGCGGCCTTCTGCTGCTCGGTGTCCTCTGGCTGGAACACCGCCGCGCTGGTCAGCGCTTCGCTCAGCGCCTCCGGGTTGGCCGGGTCGATCTCCGGCAGGGCCTCACGCAGCGCGTTGGCGTCCACCGTGATGCCGCGCGCGTAGTCCTCGACCGCTCCCAGCAGGCGGGCCCGCAGCCAGGGCACATGGGCGAACAGCCGGTGGTGCGCGGCCTCGCGCAGGGCGAGGAACAGCCGCACCTCGTCGTCGTCGACCGACAGGCCCTGCCCGAACGCGGCCACGCCGGCCGGCAGCAGCGCGGCCGTGCCCGCCGGACCGAGCGGCAGGCCCACGTCGGTGGAGCTGACCACCTCCTGGGCCAGCGCGCCCACGGCCGCGCCGGTCTGGCCGCCGACCATCATCCCGCCGATCCGGCGCATCATCTGGCCGAGCCCGCCGAGAGCGCCGAGCCCCCCGGTGATCGCGCCCATCATCGAGCGCATCTCCGGCGGGAGCTCCCCGGCGATCTCCTCGGGATCGTCAGTCAGGATCCCGCCCATGGCGTCGACCGCCCGGGCCGCTATGGGGTCGCACAGCTTCGACCAGACCGGCAGGGTGGCCTCGACCCACTCCGCGCGGCTCCAGGCCTGCACGATCCGGATCCCGGTGGGGAACGTGGTCGCGTCCTCCAGCCATAGGTCGGCCGTCCGGATCGCGTCGGTGGCCTTGCGGCGCTCTATGTCCAGGACGCTCGCGTCGCCCGCGGCGGCGACGGTCTGCCGCGCCACGTTCTTCGCCAGGTCCCAGTTGACCGGGCCGCCCTGCCAGGACATCAGGTCGGCGAACTGGCGGAGGGCGTCGGCGAACTGCTGGGGGTCACCCAGCGGGCCCAGCGGGCCCAGGGGTCCCTGCGGCCCGCCCGGGCCGCCAGGAGCTCCGCCGGGGCCGCTGCCCCCGCCCGGGCCGCCACTAGCGCCGCCAGCGCCGCCAGCGCCGCCCGGCGAGTTTCCTGGGTCGTCGCGGTCACGGTCACCGGGGAGGCTGAAGCCAAAGGGAGGGTCAGTCATCTCCGCCCCCTCTCGGGCAGGATGGAATGGTCTACGTCCGCCACGTTATCCGGGAGCAACCCGCGGTGAGCAATCAAGATGCCAGGTTCGCCAACGGCGGAGCCTGGTGGCCGGCCGCCAGGCCGAGGACTACCCGTGGGTAACCGCGACGCGCGCGGCCGCGACAACGGCCGCGCGCCCACGGCGGACGGTGACGGGTTCGCGGCTGGACGCCAGGGCTCCCAGCGCCGGGCGGCCCCCGTTCCCGGGGTGGAGCCGGAAGCCACGGCTCCGAGTGCGGGCTCGCTGAGCCGGCGGGAGCGCGGGCGCGGCCCCGCGGTCGCCGTCACGGGGGCCGCGCACGGCCTCGGCCATGCGCTCACGGTCAGGCTGGCGGCCTCGGCCCGGGTCGGCCGCGTGGTCGCCATCGACGGGCACCGTGGCGACGCAACGGGCGTGACCTGGCGGGTGGTCGATGTCCGCGACCCGGCCCTGGCGGGGCGGCTGGCCGGGGTCGACGTGGTCGTGCACACCGATCTCGACCTGGCGCCCGACTCCGATCACCGGTCGCGGCGGGCGTTCAACGTCCGCGGCGCGCAGACCGTGCTCACCGCGGCGGCCGCGGGCCGGGTCGGCCGGGTCGTGCTCGTCACCAGCGCGATGGTGTACGGGGCCAAGCCGGACAACCCGGTCCCGCTGGCCGAGTCGGCGCCGCTGGGAGCCGACCCGGACGGCAGCGTGGTCGGCGACCTGCTGGAGATCGAGCAGCTGGCCCAGCGCTCTCCGCAGACCAACCCCGGCATGGCGGTCACGGTCGTCAGGCCGGCCGCAATGGTCGGCGAGGGCGTGGACACCATGATCACCCGCCATTTCGAGGCCCCGCGGCTGCTGGCCGTGAAGGGCTGCGCTCCACGCTGGCAGTTCTGCCACGTCGATGACCTCGTGTCGGCACTCGAGCTGGCCGCCACCGGCGAGGTGACCGGCCAGTTCGCGGTCGGCTGCGACGGGTGGCTGGAGCAGGAGCAGGTCGAGGAGCTGTCCGGGATGCGCCGGATCGAGCTGCCTGCCGGCCTGACGTTCGGCACCGCGCAACGGCTGCACCGGGCGGGCATCACGCCGGCCCCCGTGACCGACCTGCACTACGTCGTCTATCCGTGGGTCGTCGACTGCCTGACGCTGCGCGAGGCCGGGTGGAAGCCCTCCTTCGATAATGCTGCGGCACTCGGTGTCCTGCTCGAGCAGCGGGCGGGCCGTCACACGGTGGCCGGCCGCCGGCTGGACCGGAAGGACGCGACGATCACGGCTGCGGGCGCCACGGTGGCCGTCATCGGGACCGCGGCGATCGTCCGCGAGGTCCGACGGCGACGGCGTGGCGGTGCTAGCCCGGGGGGGTAAAGGTGTTAGCCCGGGGGGGTAGCACCCCGGACCCCCCAGACCGGGGGG
>DASYXX010000633.1:0-1892 GCA_035934395.1 Streptosporangiaceae bacterium | reverse complement strand
GAACTCGACGCCACCGTCCGGTGCCGCGCAGCTCAGGCTCAGCCGTTGCAGCGGCTCGACGACCTCGATCCGGTAGCCGCCGACCTGCTGCTCGAGGCCGCGCTCGGCCAGGGCGTCGGAGAACCGCACGGTCCACTGTTGGTCGCCGCACCGGGCCGTCGCGTACGCGTCGATCACCCCCAGGTTCGGGTAGACCCCGAGGCCGGTGACCAGGAAGACCTCGCCGGTGCGGTCGTGCGCGTTGAAGTAGCAGCGGTCGTAGAAGTTGCGGTCGCTGCTGGCCACGCGGTCCATCGGCAGCGGCGTCTGGTGAACCGGATACTCGTCCAGCGGAATCGGCACTCGTCTCAGTCCCATCGGTAGGTGCCCGCGAGCAGCTTCTCCAGGCTCGCCCGGTGCATCACGTAGTCGTCGGGATCGTCCGGCACCTCATCCTCGCCGAAATGGATCATGCGCCGCTTGATCCTCGCCATGATGATCGCGTGCCGCAGCGCGGCGTAGGTGAGGTAGAAGTCCATGTCCCGCAGCGTCCAGCCGCTCAGTTCCTGGTAGCAGCGCTCGACGTCGGAACGGCGCAGGAAATCCGGGAGCCCCTCGACGCCGAAGAACTCCGCGATGTCCTGGAAGAACCGGTGCAGGAACACGAACCAGCCGACGTCGAGCTCGCGGGGGCCGAGCGCGGCCATCTCCCAGTCGAGCACGGCGGCCGGCTCGAAGCCCTGGTAGATGATGTTGCCGATCCTGGCGTCGCCCCAGGACAGCACGTCCGGGCCGCGATCGCGGGGCCAGTGCTCCTCCAGCCAGGCCAGGCTCCGCTCGATGATCGGGATCCGGAAGCCGTCGCCGGCGAGCGCCCAGCGGTAGTAGTCGCGCTGCCCGTCCACGTGGCACCGCAGCGCGTCTCCGGCGGGGCGCAGCGCGGGGAACGCCGCTGCGGGCTCTCCGATCGCGTGTATCTGGGTCAGGATCGCGACGCTGGCCCGCTGCAGCCGCGCGCGCTCCTCGGGCGCGGCCTCGAGCAGCCAGCCGGTGAACACGTAGGGCGGGTTGTCCAGCGGGACGCGGCCCTCGACCTGGTCCATCACGAAGAACGGAGCGCCGAGCGCGGCGCCGTCCGGCTCGTTCCAGCGCAGCCTCGGCAGCGGCACGTCACAGCGCGCCGCTACGGCGCTGATCACCTCGAACTGGGTGGGCAGGTCGTAGCGGGGGAACACCGGCACCGCGCTCGCCTCGGGCGCCATCCGGGCCACGTAAGAGCCGCGGCGTTCGCGGCCCTCCCCAGACCAGCAGACCTCGAACAACACCGACGTGGAGGACAGTCCGTTGGCCTCGGGCGTGCGCGCTCCGGTCACCGTCGGGCGGCTCGGCCCCGCCGACCGCCCGGCCAGCCAGTCCTGCAGCCCCCTGGTCAGCGCGCCGATATCGCGCTCGCTGACCGTCATCTTTTTCTTCTCGGCCTGCGCCCCGTCTGCCGCCGGCTCCTTCTGCTCACTGTGCGACTGGTCTGCCGCCGACGCGGTCATGGCCGCCTCCTAACTGGAGACCGGCCCGCGGCCAGCGCGGACTATCGCCGCCGGAGCGATGCACCGTCGCATGGCCGCCCGCCAGTGAATTGAAACACGTTCTAGCGAACCGTAGCTAACCGGGACCTGACGGTCAACGCTCTAGCCCGACGGGATGCGCGCGGGCTGGCCATGTCGTCGATGGGCCATCCACCCCCATAGAGGGGGCCATAGAGGGTGGTCGATGGCCCATGGGTGCAGCTCTTTTGGAGTGAGTTGCTGGTGGTGCTGGTTTAGCCGCGGCGTGGCTGGGTGTTGGTGAGGCTTCCGTTCCGTAGGGTCCTGAAGTGCGAAAACGGGACGGCGGAAGGGAAGCCTCAGGTGGAAGAG
>DASYXX010000629.1:0-6192 GCA_035934395.1 Streptosporangiaceae bacterium | reverse complement strand
TGCCCAGCGCGATCCACCGCGGCGGGTACCCCCGACACGGCGCCTCTTCCATCAACGAAAGGGAAACGTCATGCCCGAGCCAGCCACGCCTCTCCATGGCG
Organism: Streptosporangiaceae bacterium; assembly: GCA_035934395.1. GTDB lineage: Bacteria > Actinomycetota > Actinomycetes > Streptosporangiales > Streptosporangiaceae > JASHPR01. Next base: position 6,091 of record DASYXX010000629.1, on the reverse strand, counting down.
CGACCGCCGCCCCGCTGCGCCCATCCCGCAACGGTTCCGCCCCGCCGCTGCCGGCCGAGATGCGCCGCGAACGCCCGCGATGGTCCGCCCGGCTCCCGATGACGGTCACGCGGCTGCGCAGGACGATGCGCCGGCTCCTCCGTCGGCCGTGACGCGGGTGGCGCGCCGGATCACCTTGCTCGCATAACATTCCGCAACGGCGGGCCTTCCGGCGCCGCTTTCGCCACTGGCAGCACTCCCCGGCACTGCGCGCCGACCTGCGGCCCACACGAACGCGCTTACCAGGTTTCACGCAGCTTGCAGGGTCAGCCGCGGCACAGCCTGAGCTTGCCGCAGCGGCGCCCGGTCAGACGTGAGGGCACCTCCCAAGGCACTCCGAATCCCTGTTCGGTGACGGCTGCACGTCATGGGGCCTGGTCCCCTCGCGGGTCAGTTTTCCCCTCCTCCCGGCGCTGGTCCTCGATCACCGAAGCGACATGCCTTATGCACACCTCGAACGCCAGCGGGTCCGCCTCGTGCATGTCGCGAAGTTTTTCCATGAACATCAGCATGTGCTTCACGGTGTGCCCTGGCAGGCCTCCCACGCTCATGAACTTCCCGGCACCGGCCTCGGCGAAGCCCGGAATGCTACCCGGCTTAATTCCGTAAAAGTCACTCATGGTCGCCCTCCGGTCCGTTAGGGCCCTCCGGCCAGACGCGAATGTGCACGAGGCCGGCATATCTATGATGGCCGACACCGCACCTCCTATCGGGAAGGTGTTGCTCGTGACCGGCTGAATCCGCCCAGCACAGGTCGATCAGTTTCCCGACGCAGCACTGGTGGCCGGTCAGTGACGAGGATCTGGGCCCAAGCAGTGTGTCAGACTGCTTGATCGCCAGCAGTTCGTCGCGCATCCGGCCGTCGTAGGACTCCGCTTGGGGCTTCTGTCTCGGCGATCCGGGCTCGACCTAGCAAACGCGGCGCTGCCGAACCGGCGCCCGGTCCGGTATGGCCGCAGCGGTTAGCCGATGTGGTGGCGGCGACCCCAGGCGCACAGGGGCGCTGACTCCGGGCCGGGTGCCGCCACCAGAGGTAGGCGAGGGCGCCGAGCGGAATGGTTGGCAGGTAGGTTACGGCGCGGAAAAGAACTACCGCGGCGGCGACGCGGGCGGCTGCCGCGTTGCCGAGCCCGGCGGCCAGGGGCGCGGTGAGGCCGAGTTCGACGATGCCGAGGCCCCCAGGGGTGACCGGAAGCACGGTCAGCAGCCGGACCATGGCGAACGCCGCGAGTGATGCCTGCCATGACACCTGTGCTGGGGTCAGGCCGCTGGCGCGCAGGCACGCGAGCAGCACCGGCCAGGGGGCGATGCTGGCCGCCACGGTGGTGACCGTGATGCGGATGCCGCGTTCGGCCAGCAGCGCGGAGGTGTCGGCGCGGAATCTGAGTACCCCTTCCGCCATCCGCTGCGATGGCCGGCGGCGGGCCAGCCCGCAGGCGAGCCTCTCAGCGCGTTGCAGGAAATGACCGGCCAGCAGGGCGAGACGTTGGCTGCGCAGCAGGGCCTGAAAGGCGACCGCGGCCACGAGCAGTGCGCCGGCACCGCAGTAAGCCGCGGCCGCAGGCATCCCGCTGGGCCTGCCGCTCATTGCGACGGCCAGCAGGGCGATGACTGGCAGGCCGAGCCTGGCGAAGATGTTCCACAAGCCTGATACCAGCGTGTACCGCACGAAGTCCTGCGTCGCGATGCCCCAGCTCGCCATCATTCTCCAGGTGAGGCCTAGTGCCACGGCTCCGCCCGCCGGGACAGTGTTCGCCACCGCGGACGAGCCGAGGCTGACCGCGGCCGCCTGGTGGAACCGCAGCCGGGGAAGGAACGCCGCGATCATGATCCAGGTGGTGGCCAGGCTGCCCGCGGCGGCGGTGGTGACCAGCAGCATTCCCGGCCATGTCAGCGCGGCGATACTGTGCCACTGCTGGCCGTAGGAGGATATCCGGGGGAGGGCGAGGCCGAACACGCCCGCGACGATGAGCAGGGACAGCGAGCCGACCAGGAGCCTGCGGCGTCTGCACGATGCCGAGGGGACTTGCGGCCGGTGCGGTTCACCCTCGGGCCGCGACGCCATCCCGGGCAGTGGAGGAGCGGGAGCTGGAGCCGTCCGTTCCAGCAATGTGTCCTCCTTTTCCGGGCGCCCTGGGTCAGACGGCCCGGTTATGGACGTAGCACCAGCGCCATGTCGATCCCGCATCTGCTGATCCCGCGACCGCGTGATCGGTTTCCTCGTAGTGACCCTTCGCGTGCTGTCCGGATGATCCATCGGAGCAGGCGACCCACCCGCAGGTCAGACAGATCCGGAGGGCCACTGGCGTCAGCCCGGTGGCTGTGCATCGGTCGCACGTCTCCGACCGCGGGCTGACGGGCCTGGTGGCGTCGAGATGCTCGCATCGCGGCGCCGCTCTATTCGGGTCGCTCCGGCCGGCCCAGTGGGCCATCGGCTGGCTCCTACTTCGTGGTCTGCGCATCCGGGCGGAGCGCACGAGCCGACGGGACGCCTCAGCGATCGCGGGAAGCCTTATGTCCTCAGCCAACCCGCCTGCCGCCAGGCCCGAAAGGGCCATAGTGAGCAAGGCTAATAACCACCGCTGATAACCACCTGTACAGCGGACGGGAGGAAGCAGGAAGCGGGCTTACGCGGTCAGCCGTCCCCCTGCCCTGGGTCAAGCCAGTTCAGCTCGCCGGATAGGGCCCTGGCACAACTCACGACCGCCCGGACATGGGGGTTGTCGTCGTCGGCACGCCACAGCACCGACCATGGGTACAGCGATGCCGGCCCGGTCAGTGGCCGCCCATACGATGCCGGGGTACTCCGAGGCGTACGACGCGGGGACACACGCCACGCAGCGGCCCTGATCGATCAGATCGGCCGCGCCCCGGATGCTTTGCACGCTTCCCCGGTACAAGATGGGCACAAATCCAGCGGACCGGCACAGCTCCACGACGAACTGGTTGAACTCCGGGGCCCGCCCGTCAGGGGAGAGGAGGAGCGTTTCAGCGGAGAGCATCGGCACGGGGACGCCCGCCAGCGCCGCGAACGGATGGCTGTCGGCGACGAGGATCCCGAGCGGGTCGAGGCGCACGAGCTCGGACGCCACGAAGGGCGGCGCATGGGAGGCGCGCCCGAAGCCCACATCTATCCGGCCGTCGGCCAGAAGTGTGAACTGATCCGGTATGCAGGCCTCCACCTGGTGGATCTCCAGCTCGGGGAAACGGTCCTGGACCGCACGCAGAATCTGTGGCATGGAGTCATAGCCAGCGTCCACGATGCCGACCTGCAGCGCGGGGGCGGGATTGCCCGCTTGCTGTGCCACCGCAACCGCTCGCTGGGCCGAGGCCAGAACCTGCCGGGCTTCAGCCAAGAACGCGGCGCCGGCCGGGGTCAGCGCGACATGATGCGTGCTCCGGTCCAGCAGGCGCACGCCAAGTTCGCGTTCCAGGCGCTGGATCTGCTGGCTGAGCGCGGACTGGACAATATGCTCGCGGGCTGCGGCCCGGCCGAAGTGAAGCTCCTCAGAGAGCGTCACAAAAAACCGGAGCTGACGGAACTCCACGCCACCCCCCCACCGCCCTGGCCTGAGTTCAGTATGCAACGCGGGCACGAGTACCTCCCGCACCGACAAAGAAGTTGAACGGTCGTGCTTGGCGCAAGCCGGTCCGCGCCAGCAGCCGACGGCCTGGTAGACATAGGTGAGACAGGTGGTCGATCTGATGCAGCCAGCCAGCCCCGGCGGCCAGGGCGCGCCGCGGTGCTCCGAGCAGATACGCGGGCCCGAAGGCTTCGCCCGCTGCCACCGCACGTGCGGGCACGCGGGCCGCCACCACGTCCGCGACCGGTCGTGGGACGGCTTGGCATCCGCGGCGCCGGGCCTTCAGTTCGGGGTGGCGTGTGATGCGGGATGCCTGTTCGGCGACGAGGTGACCGCGTATCTGGGCAGGCGTCCTGGCGGGCGCTTCTGACCCGCGCTGGCGCTCGTTCGCGCCGGACCCGGCCCTGCGGCGGCGGGGGTCAGGATCGCTCTCCCGCGGTCGCGACTCTGCGACAAGCTCGGCATCCCCGACGCCGAGAAGCAGCGGCTCATCGCCAGCGTCGCGCCCCAGTATATGCTAGTAGATTCTGGAAAACTATTGCTAGTTTCATCTTTCCAGCGTAGCCTGAGGTCGGGCACCGGGTGTCAGCCGCCGATGACGGCCAGTGACCCCGGCGGCTACCGGAGGAGTTCATGCGCAACGGCCTGGTCGCCATGATCGCCGTGCTCATGACGCTCCCAGTGCCGCGCGGTCGGCTGACTTTGCCGGTGTCCGGTGGAAGCTGCCAGGCCAGGCTCCTGGCCTGGCAGCTGAAGGCAGCGGCAGGCACTGGCGGCCGCTGTCCGCGGGCGGTCGCGCCGGTAGTGGCGGCTCAGCAAGATCAGCGGGCGTGCGCCGCCATGCGGTCAGGAACGACCCCGGGAGAGGCCACCGGCACGTGAGAGGAGGCCGAGGGGGGAAGAGCTCGATGACCTGGCGGCGGCGGGGCACTGCCGACGCCCATGGGATGGCCTGGCCTCCCTGCGTCTATCGCCAGCGCGGCCGAGCCGGAGCGTGCCGCAGGGTCTCGTCCGGTGGCCGGGCGGATGACCGGTAGCCGGCCGGGCCGGATCTGGGGGCTGGTCGCCGCGCAGGCCAGCCGCCATGGCGGGCAGGTGTCGGCTGCGGATGCGTGCGCGGCGGCGGTGGCCGCGGTTGGCGTCACCGGCGCCTGGCTGAGCGCGGCGGACGGCGCGGATGCGGGTCACCTGATGAGGGTGACTGATGCGGTCAGCGAGCAACTCGCCGAGCTTCAGCTGACCCTTGGCGAAGGACCAGCGATGGATGCCTCCGCCACCGGCGGGCCGGTGCTGGCCTCGGATTTGGGCGCCAGCGAGACGGCTGGCCGCTGGCCGGTCTTTGCCCGGGCTGCCCTCCAGGCCGGGGCCGCTGCGATCTTCGTGTTCCCGCTGCAGATCGGGGCGATCCGGGCCGGAGCCATGGGTCTGTACCGGGTGCGGCCCGGCAGGCTCAGCGCTTCCGAGCTTGGTGATGCGCTGGTCTTCGCCGATACCGCCGCCCTGCTGCTGCTCGACTCCGCCGGCCAGACCGCGGCCGGCCCGGACGCGGGGACGGGCCCGGCCGGGCAGCCTGAGGACCTGGCGCTGCACCGGGCCGAGATCGACCAGGCCACCGGGATGCTCACCGAGCAGCTCGGCGTCGGCATCACGGACGCGTTCGCGCGGTTGCGCGCCTATGCTTATGTCAATGATCTGCGGCTGGCCGACGTCGCCCGCGACATCGTGGCCCGCCGCCTGCGGCTTCGCAATGATCTTGGCCTGCCCCGGGATGGCGAGGCGTGACGTATCTCCCTATCGCCCCCGCGCCGCCTGTCCGGGGCCCTCGGCGAGGATCGTGCGGCATCTGCGGAGAGGCTGAGCGGGGATGGACGGGCAACTGCTGTCGGAGACGTTCGTCGAGCTGACCGACACCATGGTGGCCGGCTTCGATGTGATCGACTTCATGCACGTGCTGACCGACCGCAGCGTGCAGCTGCTGGACGTCTCCGCGGCCGGGCTGCTGCTGGCTGATCCGCGCGGTGAGCTGCGGGTGGTGGCGGCCTCCAGCGAGGCCGCCCGGCTGCTGGAGCTGTTCCAGCTGCAAAACGACCAGGGTCCCTGCCTGGATTGCTTCCGGGCCGGCCAGCCCGTCGCCGCCGGGGACCTGGCCGCCGAGGCGGGGCGCTGGCCGCGGTTCGCGCCCGCGGCCCGCCAGGCCGGGTTCGCCGCCGTGCAGGCCCTCCCGATGCGGCTGCGCGAGCAGGTCATCGGCGCGCTGAACCTGTTCCGCGCCGGCCCGGGAGCGTTCGACCCGGCGGACATCCGCATCGGCCAGGCCCTGGCCGACGTGGCCACCATCAGCCTGCTGCACGAGCGCAGCATGCGCCACAGCGACACTCTGAACGAGCAGCTGCAGACCGCGCTGAACAGCCGGGTCGTCATCGAGCAGGCCAAGGGCAAGCTCGCCGAGCGGCTCGGCCTGGACATGG
>DASYXX010000324.1:0-2442 GCA_035934395.1 Streptosporangiaceae bacterium | reverse complement strand
GCCGAGGTACATGTGGACGCCGCACGGCAGGCACGGGTCGAAGCTGCGCACGGCGCGCATGATATCGATCCCCTTGAACGACTCCGGCGGGTTCTCCTCGAAGATCGGCGTGTTCTGGACCGCGTCCTCGTAGGGCCCGGGCGTGCCGAAGCTGTCGCGGACGCTGGCGTTCCACGGGGTCGGCGGGTACGGGTGGTAGTTCGCGATCTTGCCGCCGCGAATGACCATGTGGTGCGACAGCACGCCGCGGACCGCCTCGGTGAAACCGCAGCTGTTTGCCTCGTCCGGGACGTTAAAAGGTTCCCAGGTCTTTGTCCGCCCGGCCCGGATCTCGGCCAGGGCCTTCTCGGTGAAGTACAGCGCGCACGCCGCCGCGTAGGCCTGGAAGTAGGTCCGGGCCCGGTCGCGCTCGATCGCGTTGGACAGCGGCCGGCCAGCCGAGTCCCTCGGGATCTTCCACTCGAACGTGACCTCGGGCCTGGTTACCGTGCGCGGCAGGTTGATCAGCACGCTCTCGCCGGTCGACTTGACGTAGCCGATGTCCACCAGCCCGCCGAGCGCGGTCGCCCACAGCCGGGCGATCGGCCCGCCGCCGGTGTCGGCGGCCATGTGAGTGGTGCCGTCGAACCAGCGCGGCGACATCACCCAGCTGTACTTGCCGTCGAAGTCGCGCTTGGCCGGCCTCGGGATCGTGTGCTGGTTCCAGGGGTGCCTGCGGTCCACCGGGTTGCCCAGCGGGTCGCGGGTCACGAACATCTCCTGGTCTTCCCAGTCCTCGTAGTAGGAGCTGCCGAGCAGGATGCGGATCCCCAGGTTGATCTCGACCAGGTCGTTGGTGAGCAGCTCGCCGTCCCGGATCACGCCGGGGCTGACGAACATCTTGCGGCCCCAGTTGGTCATGTTCTCGTACCGGAAGTCGCAGTGCTCCCGGTCGTTGAGGCTGCCCCAGCAGACCAGGTCGGCGCGGCGCCGGCCGACCTGGACGTCCCCCCACATGTGTCCTACGGTGCTGCCATGGCGGTACACGCTGGGCGCCACCAGCTGGGCCAGGATCGTGGCCGCATTCTCCTGCATACCTTTCGTGAGGGGGTCGCGGCCCAGGCCGGCCACGACCTGATCATCGAGGTGGGCCGGTGGTCGGGCGAGCTGACGCTGAACGACGACCTGAGCCCGGCCGCTCTCGCGGTGCAGATCGACATGAACTCGCTGATCGTGCGCGAGGGCACCGGCGGGCTCAAGCCGCTCACGGACCGGGATCGCCGCGAGATCGCGGTGACCGCGCGCAAGACCCTGGGCTCCGACCGGCACCCCGAGGCGCGCTTCGTCGCCGAGAAGTTCGAGCCCGGCGCGGATGGCGGCGGCGCGATCAGCGGCACGCTCACGCTGGCGGGCGCGGCCGGGCCGTTGCGATTGGAGGTCAGCCGGACCGGGCACGACCGGTACCACGCCATCGCGTCGGTGGTGCAGTCCCAGTACGGGATCAAGCCATATCGCGGGTTCATGGGCGCGCTGAAGGTGCGCGATGCCGTGGACGTCGATGTTGACGTCGATCTGTCGGACCCGGCCGAGACGACGGGAGGGCAGGCGTGACCGAGCCGGAGGGGCGCGGCGCCGCCTGGACTGAGGAGCGAGCGACGAAGGAGCGAGCGACGAGGGAAGGCGGTGCCTCAAGAGCGCCCCGCAGGCTCGCGGAAAACACAGCGGCGCGGCTGTTCGAGCTGCGCTCCGCGCCGGTGCGCGACTTCGCCGAGCAGGCCGCGGCGGTGGCCGGCGCGTGCCACGCCATGGCCGTACGGTTCCACCAGGGCGGCAAGCTCGTGGTGTTCGGCATCGGCGGGTCCAGCACTGATGCGCAGCACGTCGCCGTGGAGTTCGTCCACCCGGTGATCGTCGGCAAGCGCGCGCTCCCGGCCATCTCGCTGACCACGGACGTGGCGACCGTTACCGGGGTCGCGGCGCGCGAAGGCCTGGCCGGGGTCTTCGCGCACCAGATCCGTCACCTGGCCGAGCCGGCCGACATAGCCCTCGGCATCTCCGCCGACGGGAACTGCCCGAGCGTGCTGGCCGGCCTGCGGGCCGCCCGGCTGCTGGGCATGCTCACGATCGCGCTGGCCGGCGGGGACGGCGGCGCACTGAGTTCGGCCGCGGACCACCTGCTGCTGGCCCGGTCCGCGGATCCCCGCATCGTTAAGGAAATTCAGGTCACGATATATCACGTGCTCTGGGAGCTCGTGCACGTGTTCTTCGAGCAGCCCGGCCTCCTCGCGCCGGAGGTGGTCCCGTGAACGCGGTGCCGCCCGGCGGCGCATGCCACGACGAGGTGTGCATCACCTGCTCGGACACGGCCGTCGCGGTAACGATCGTCCGGCTGCTCGACGACGACCTCGCCGTGGTCGACACGGGCGACGGCGAGGAAGAGGTCAGCGTCGCGCTCGTCGACGC
>DASYXX010000612.1:0-9251 GCA_035934395.1 Streptosporangiaceae bacterium | reverse complement strand
TGTGGGCGACCGAGCGGCTGGTGTGCTCCCCGCCCGCGTTCGTCAGCCCGCGCGAGCGCCGCTCGGCAACCTGCGCGCTGCTCAGGCCAGCCGGCGGCGTCAACCCGGCCGGCGCGGCCGGCGCCGGCGGTGTAGAGGCGGCCGCATCAGCCATGCCCTGATCACTCCTGAAAGTCGTTAATCGGTTGCCGGACTTGTCCAGCCGGTCATCGTTCGCAGCCGGGCAGCCCGGGCGTCGCATCACCACTCTGGTTACTGAGTATCACCGTCCGGGCCCAGCGAGAATGATGACGTCTCGAAGTGGTAGGCGCGGTCCTCGTAGCGCGAGAGCAGCGCGAGGGCGGGCGGCTCGAGGACCGGGGTTTCGTAATCCTCCCCGGCGAACGCCGTAATGGCGTCGAGCGTGGCGAAGCGCGTCAGCGTGACAAACGCGGTCTCCGGGCCGTCCTCACGGGAGAGGACGTCGGCCCCCAAGAAACCGGAGATATCCCGCATCGCGGGGAACAGCTCCCGCAGCAGGAACTGCTCGTAAGCCTCGGCGTTCTCGGGCCGCGTCCAGCCGCGCCACAGGCGGGTGATCATCCGCTCTCCTCGAACAGGTGGGAGTTCACCGAGCGGGCGAGCTCGGCGAGCCAGGGGATCTCCACGACGTCGACTCCGGCGGCCCGCAGCGCGCCGCCGCCACCGCCGGCCACGAACAGGGGTGGCTCCAGCCAGGCGATGACCACCCGGCCGATGCCGGCCTCGGTGATCAGCTCGACGCAGGAGCGGGGCCGCGACGCCCGCGCCACGCACGGCTCGAGCGAGCTGTACAGCGTCGCCCCGGTCAGCAGCGGATCACCCGCGGCCCGGTTCAACGCGACCTCCTCGGCGTGATCCTTCGGGTCACGCTCCCTGGAGTAGCCGGTCGCGATGGCCCGGCCCGCTGCGCTGACCAGAACGGCCCCCACGGAGAACGCCGACGCCGACGGCGGGCAGCGCCGGGACAGCTCGATCGCCTCGCGGAGCCAGCGCATGTCGGCACCGGGCCTGCCGGGTGCGTCGGCATGATGCTCGGTCAACGGCACTCCGGTATTTTCAGTCCGAGAGGGTGCTACCCAACGGTATCTCCATGGATGGTGGTGCACGGCGATGGTCACGACGCTGCGGACGCAGGGCCCGGCGCGGCCCGCGGAGACATTCGACACCCTGAACCCCGCGACCTCGGAGGTCATCGCCACCTTCCCGGTTTTCGGCGAGGACGAGGTGGCGCAGACCGTGGAGCGCGCCCACCAGGCCGCCGCCTGGTGGGCTGGCCTGCCGCCTAAGGACCGGCAGACCCGGCTGCTCGCCTGGAAGTCGCACATCATGCGGTACATCGGGCGGCTGGCTGAGCTCGTGCACACCGAGACGGGAAAGCCGCTCGCCGACGCCCAGCTCGAGATCATCCTCGCGGTGGTGCACATCGACTGGGCGGCGCGCAACGCCCGCAAGGTCCTGCGCCCGCGGCGGGTCCGCAGCGGCCTGGTGGCCCTCAACCAGGCCGCCACCCTGGAGTACCAGCCGCTCGGCGTCGTCGGCGTCATCGGGCCGTGGAACTACCCGGTGTTCACGCCGATGGGCTCGATCGTGTACGCGCTGGCCGCCGGCAACGCCGTGGTGTTCAAGCCGAGCGAGCTGACCCCGGCGGTCGGCGGCTGGCTGGTCGACTCGTTCGCGGAGGTGGTGCCGGAGCAGCCGGTGCTGCAGCTGGTCACCGGCGCGGGCGAGACCGGTGACTGGCTCGTCCGCAGCGCCGTCAACAAGATCGCCTTCACCGGCTCGGCGGCCACCGCGAAGAAGGTCATGGCCGCCTGCGCCCAGAACCTCACGCCGCTGGTGGCCGAGTGCGGCGGGAAGGACGCGCTGATCGTCGGCGCCGACGCCGACCTCGACGCGGCGGCGGACGCCGCCGCCTGGGGCGCGCTGTCCAACGGCGGGCAGACCTGCGTCGGCATCGAGCGGGTCTACGTGGCCGGCGACGTCTACCACTCGTTCCTGGAGAAGCTGACCGAGCGGATGTCGGCGGTCCGCCCCGGCGAGGACCGCGAGGCCGGCTACGGGCCGATGACCCTGCCCAGCCAGGTCGACGTGATCGAGCGGCACATCGCCGACGCGCTGGCCCGGGGCGGGAGGCCGGTCGTCGGGGGCCTCGCGAGCATCCGCAAGCCGTTCGTGGGCCCGGTGGTGCTCGCCGACGTTCCCGAGGAGAGCCGGGCGGTCACGGAGGAGACGTTCGGCCCCACGGTCACGGTCGCCCGCGTCGCCGACCTCAGCGAGGGAGTGAAGCTCGCGAACGCCAGCCGCTACGGGCTCGGCGCGTCGGTGTTCGCCAGGAACAAGAAGGCGGCCATGGCCGCGGCCAGGTCGCTGCGCAGCGGCATGACCGCCGTCAACTCGGTGATCGCGTACGCCAGCGTGCCCTCGCTGCCTTTCGGCGGGTCGGGCGATTCGGGGTTCGGCCGGATCCACGGCGCCGACGGGCTGCGCGAGTTCTCCCGGCCGAAGGCGATCACCAGGCAGCGGATGAAGCCGCCGGTCAACCTCACCTCGTTCGCCCGCACCGACAAGGACATGAAGCGGATCCTCGGCCTGGCCACCCTGCTGCACGGCAAGCGTTACAACTAACGGCCCCGGCCGGGCGCCGGCCCGCGCCCGAGCTCGCATAAGGTGCGGACCATGCCTGCGAGCCGGGATGTGGTGGTGGTCGGTGGGGGACACAACGGGCTGGTCGCGGCGGCCTACCTCGCGCGCAGCGGGCTGAGCACGGTGGTCTGCGAGCGCCGCGGGGTGCTCGGCGGGGCCGCGGTGAGCGAGCACCCGTTCGGCCCCGATTACACGGTGACCTCGCTGTCGTACGTGGTCTCGCTGCTGCCGCCGGGCCTGGTCCGTGACCTGCGGCTGGCCAGTCACGGCTACCACGTGTTCCCGCAGGGCCCCTATTTCGCGCCCCGCGCGGACGGGCGCTACCTCAGCCTGCCGGCCGACCCGGCGGCGCGCCGGGCCCAGATCGCCAAGTTCTCCGAGCGGGACGCCGCGGCCTACGACCGGTACCAGGCGCACCTCGCGGACCTCGGCGCGATCCTGGGGCCGCTGCTGGAGGAGATCCCGCCGCGGCTGGGGTCGCGGCGGCCCGCCGACCTGTGGCGCCAGGGGCTGCTGCTCCGGCACCTGCGCAAGCTTGACGAGCGGCGGGCCGTCGACGTCACCCGCCTGCTCACCGGCAGCATCGCCGATCTCGTGGACCGGTACTTCGAAAGTGACGCCATGCGCGGGCTGCTGTCGGTCTCCGGCGTGATCGGGACCTGGGCCGGGCCGAGGTCGAGCGGCACGGCCTACGTGATGCTGCACCACCACGTCGGCGACACCGGCGGCCAGGCGGGCGCGTGGGGCTTCCCGCGCGGCGGGATGGGCGGGGTCACCCGGGCGCTGGCCGCCGCGGCCCGCTCGTTCGGCGCCGAGCTCCGCGCCGGCGCCGAGGTGGCCAGGATCCGCACCCGCGCGGGCCGCGTGGCCGGGGTCACGCTCGCCAGCGGCGAGGACATCGACGCGCCGACCGTCGTCACCACAGCCCACCCGCAGATCTCGTTCCTGCGGCTGCTCGACCCGGCCGACCTGCCCGCCGACTTCGTCGCGGACATCCGCGGCTGGCAGACCCGCAGCGGCACCGTGAAGATCAACCTGGCACTCGGCAGGCTCCCGGTGTTCGCCAGCCACCCCGAGATCGACCCGCAGGTCCACGGCGGGACGATCGTGCTGGCCGAGAGCCTCGACGATATCGAGACCGCGTTTCAGCAGGCGGTCTCGGGCCGCCCGTCGGAGGTTCCGTTCGCGGACATCTGCATCCCGAGCGTGCTCGACGACTCGCTCGCGCCGGCGGGGCAGCACGTTATGTCGCTGTTCACCCAGTGGGTCCCGCACCGGTACGCCGACGCCCCCGACGAGGCGGCGCTGACGGCCTACGCCGACCGGGTGATCGGCCGGGTAGAGACGGTGGCGCCCGGCTTCACCGACTCCATCCTGCACCGGCAGGTGATCGGGCCGAACCGGATGCAGGAGGAGTACGGCCTGGTCGGCGGCAACATCTTCCACGGCGAGCTGAGCCTCGGCCAGATGTTCCACGCCCGGCCCGCGGCCGGGTACGCGGACCTGCGCACCCCGGTCCGCGGCCTCTACCAGGCCGGGTCGGCCACGCACGGCGGCGGCGGCGTCACCGGCATCCCCGGACGCAACGTCGTCCGCCAGGTCCTCGCCGACCGCCGCGCCGCCCGCTGGCGCACCCGAGTCCACCTGGATGCCCGAGCAGCATCAAGATGATCCTGCTGGCCTTCGCGGCCGAGCGCAGCAGGCAGACCGGAGCGCCGGTGCGCCTGGCCGACGAGGTCGCCCGTTACGCGTAACGTTATCTATCGTGGTCGATATCCGGCCCTGCGAGCAGTGCGGCACGTCGTTCGCGCCGCGCCGCGAGCACGCGCGGTTCTGCTCGGCTCGCTGCCGGGTCGCGTGGAACCGCCAGAACGCGAGCGACCGCGCCGCCGAGGCGAGCGCGCTCGACTGGTCCGTCATCGCTATGCGCGACGCGACCGACCGGCTGCTCCGGCGGCGGGTCTCCGGCGGCCCGCAGGCCTTCGCGATGATCAGCGAGGCCGTGTGGTGGGTCACGATCGTCGACGCAACCCTGGTGCGGTATCACCCCGACGACTACAACGCGGTCCTCAGCGGCCAGGCCGCGGAACGCCAGCGGATCGAGGGCACGCTGGCCGGGCTGCGGTTCGTGCGAAACCGCATGGGTTACTACGCCGATCCGGCCGACTTCATCCAGCCGCGGGCGCGGGCAGCCGGCTCCATCACGGCCTGGACGTGGAAGCCACTGCCCGAGCCGTGCCTGGAGTCGCTCCCGCCGCGCGGCCAGGAGTGGGAGATGGCCAGGTACCGGGCGTACCAGGACCAGCTGCGCGGTCACACCATGGGCGCGACCTTCGGGCGCGCCGCGGCCTTCCTGCGGCTGACCGCCGCGGCCGTAGGGTGAAGGGGGAAGGGGAGGCGGGCGGGGCCCGGAGGCGAGCAGTAAACACTGCCGCAGGGGCGCGCGCGGTGACGGAACCTACCGGGCGGGTGCGGCCCGGTCCAGGTCGGCGGGCTCCACGGCGGCGAGCGGGGCGCGCCCGCAGATCAGGTCCGCGGCCCGCTCGGCGATCGCGATGACCGGCGCGCCGGTATCGCCCCTGGGCACCGCCGGCATGACCGATGCGTCCACCACCCGCAGCCCCTCGATCCCGCGGACCCGCAGCTCCGGGTCGACCACGCTGGTCAGCCGGCTCGCGGCGACCTTGGAGTCGCCGCCCATCGCGCAGGTGCCGGCCGCGTGGCATCCGGTCGTGAGGTTACGCCGGATGAAGTCCCTGATCTCGGCCTCCGTGCGGACCCCGTCTCCCGGGGCGAGCTCGTCGGCGCAGATCTTGGACATCGGCCGCGCGGTCGCGAACTCCCTGGCCATCCGGATCCCCGTGACCAGGGGCTCGATGTCGGCCGCGTCGGACAGGTAGGCCGGGTTGATCAGCGGCTTGTGCCGCGGGTCGGCGCTGCGCAGCCGGATCCGGCCCCGGCTGCCGACGGCCACCAGCCCCACCAGCAGCGACAGGGCGCGGATCGCTGGATCGGTGAGCCCGCCGTCCAGGTACGGCGCGGGCAGCGCCTGCCACTGGATGTCCGGCGCCGGAAGCCCCGGGTCGCTGCGGCTGAAACCGCCGGACTCGGCCACGGTCATGGTCAGCGGCCCGGAGTGCCGCAACTGCCACCGGGCCAGGTTCCTCGGGCCCGCCTGCTCCCACAGCCCGCGCGACTTCGGCGTGCGCCACATGGCGGTGACCACCGGGTGATCGGACAGGTTGGCGCCGACCCCCGGGTTGTCCACCAGCACCGCGATGTCGTGGGCGTGCAGCTCGTCGGCGGGGCCGATCCCGGACAGCATGAGCAGCTGCGGGCTGCCGACCGCCCCCGCGGCCAGGATGACCTCGCCCTCGGCGCGCGCGGTCTCCGTCGCGCCGCGCCGTAGGTAGTGCACGCCCGCCGCGCGTCCGCCCGCCATCGCCAGGCCGGTCACCAGGGCGTCGGTGTGCACCGTCAGGTTGGGCCGGCCGGCGGCCGGGTGCAGGTACGCGTCAGCTGCCGACCAGCGCCGGCCGCCCCGCTGCGTCACCTGGTAGAAGCCCACTCCGTCCTGCCGGGGGCCGTTGAAGTCTTCGTTGGCGTCCAGGCCGGACTGCCGGGCCGCGTCGACGAACGCGGCGGCCAGCGGCGACTTGTGCCGCTGGTCCTGCACGCTGAGCGGCCCGGACGCCCCGTGGAACGCGGACGCCCCCCGGGAGTTGCCCTCCGCCCGCAGGAAGTAGGGCAGCAGGTCGGTGTAGCCCCACCCCTCGCACTCGTACTCGTCGCGCCAGGTGTCGTAGTCGTAACGGCTGCCGCGGATGTAGATCATCGCGCTGAGCGACGACGACCCGCCGAGGGTCCGGCCGCGGGGCCAGTAGATGGACCGGCCGGCCGCGCGCTCCTGCGGCACCGTCTGGTAGTTCCAGTCGTAGGTGCTCTGGAGCAGCAGGTTCTGGGCCGCGGGGATGTGGATCTCGTCGGCGTCGTCGGGCGGGCCGGCCTCCAGCAGCAGGACGCGGGTGTCCGGGTTCTCCGTCAGCCGCGCGGCGAGGACGCATCCGGCGCTTCCGGCGCCGACGATGACGTAGTCATACACGGCCCACCTCCGCCCGCAGTTCGGACATTATGCACAGATACCATACCGACGGCGCGAGCCGGAGGGGCGCGGCGCCGCCTGGACCGATGAGCGAGCGACGAAGGAGCGAGCGAGGAGGGAAGGCGGTGCCAGTGAAGGGGGAAGGGGAGGCGGGCGGGGCCCCGCAGGCGAGCGGAGATGCGCTGCGGCAGCGGCCGGCCTGTGATCACGGACGGCGGTGGCAACGGATTTCGTGGCCGACTACGACGGAATCCGCAGCCGGGGGTCGTACACGTCAAGCGCGCCCCCGGCCCCCTTTGGGCCGGGGGCGCGCTCCCCCCACAGTGACGGCCGGCTCCGGCTCCGGCGGGCCCCCGAGATCCGCCGGGCGCGCGAGCCGGCCTGCGGGCCATGCGACAGGCCCGCCTCCAGGCCTCGTCCCCCCGTTTCGGCCTGGTCAGGGACACCGAAGTATGGTGACCGAAACCCAATCTGCAGCGATGGAACCGGCCCCCTCCGGCGATCACCCTTCGTACTTCTACGATGCCACATCGTGGTGTCTATGTGAATACCCCAGGTCACAAGCCTAAACCCTGAATCCGGATCATTCCTGATTCGATCATGGCGGAACCGCCGGATCCCCCTGTGTCACAGGAGTTTCAGCACCCGATTTCGGATTTCGGTCTTCGTCAACTGCTGGTATCGCAGCTGTTCGGCTACGGGGGCAGCAGTGAGCGCACGCGCTCGTCCGGGCCGGTCCGGATACGGTGGGGTGCATGCCACACGACCGGCGGGAGACCCCCGTCGTGCTCTCCCGCATCTACACCCGCGTCGGGGACGACGGCACCACGGCGCTGGGCGACGGGAGCCGCACGGCCAAGACCGACCCCAGGCTCGCGGCCTACGCCGACGTCGACGAGGCGAACTGCGCGCTCGGCGTCGCCGTCACCATGGGCGGGCTGCCCGCCGACATCACCGGGCTGCTCCTGCGGGTCCAGAACGAGCTGTTCGACGTGGGCGCCGACCTGTGTA
Source organism: Streptosporangiaceae bacterium (assembly GCA_035934395.1). Taxonomy (GTDB): domain Bacteria; phylum Actinomycetota; class Actinomycetes; order Streptosporangiales; family Streptosporangiaceae; genus JASHPR01. The sequence goes on along the minus strand of DASYXX010000612.1, from coordinate 1,474 downwards.
ACCCGGTGGCCGAGGATCCGCCGTACCCGCCGCTGAGGATCGGCGAGGAGTACGTCACCCGGCTCGAGCAGGCGTGTGACCAGTACAACGAGGGCCTGCCGGTGCTGCGGAGCTTCGTGCTGCCGGGCGGCAGCCCGGGCGCAGCGCTGCTGCACACGGCCAGGGCGGTCGTCCGGCGCGCCGAGCGCAGCGCCTGGGCGGCCATCGAGGCCCACGGCCCGGCCGTGAGCCCGCTGCCGGCCAGGTACCTCAACCGCCTCTCGGACCTGCTGTTCATTCTCGCCCGGCGGGCCAACGAGCCGGACGGGGATCTGCTGTGGCGGCCCGGAGGGAAAAGTCCTCAAGATCCGTAACGGAGGGGCGCGGGGCGGGCCGGACGGCCCAGCTCACCCGAACCCGGACACCGGCCCGGGCGGAGCGGCCTCCAGCCAGGCCAGGAACCCGGTCAGCGCGTCCTCGCCGAGCGCGAGCTCGATCCGCGCGGCGCCCGGGCCGGTCTCGCACTCCACGACCATGGTGCCCGGCCCCAGGCTGGCCGCTTCCGTTGCGTCGGCGGGGCGCCGCGCCACCACGCTGAGCGCGCGCCGGTCGAAGACTGCCTGCGGCCGCAGCCGGACCCCGAAGACCGGATACCAGGCCAGCTCGTCGGGCCGGTAGGCGGCGAGGCCGAGCCGCCAGCGCCGGCGGCCCCGGCCGCGCCGCAGGCCGCAGTCGACGCGTCCGCCGCCGCGCTCGATCAGGGTCCGGCGGCCCGCGATGACCGTGGCGCAGGCCACAGCGACGAGGAGGACGAGCGCGAGGAGCCAGCCGGCGTCGAGCGCGAGCTGCCCCCCTGCCACCCCCGGCCCTCTCCGCGCTGGCCTTGGTCAGGCCCGCGCGTCGGGCTCGCCGGCGGCTCTGAGCAGCGCCCTGAAGTACCGGACGTCCGCGGGCTCCTCATCCCCGCCGGCCGAGTCGGCCGCGTCCTGCAGCGCCTTCTCGAGGGCGGCACGCGCGGCCGCCGCGTCTACCTGGCGGCCGAGCTGCGCCTCGTGCGCCAGGATCGATACCCGGTTGTCCGCGACGGCGAAGAAGCCGCCGCCCACCGCGGCGACGATATCGCTCCCGCCCCCCCGGCCCTCGCCGCCCGGGCTCTTCGAGTCGTTCTCCGCCCTGGTCTCGGGCCTGATCGTGACCACGCTGCCCTCGACCAGGATGCCGAGCACGGGGGTGTGGTTGGTCAGCACCCCGATGTCGCCGTCGAGGGTCTTGGCGATGACCAGCTCGGCCGGGCCTGACCAGATCTCGCCCTCGGGGACGACGAGCTCGACCTGGAGCGTCATTGTGCCTCCTGGTTCGCTCGCCTTCGGGGCGCCCTTGAGGCGCCGCCTTCCCTCGTCGCTCGTCGCTGCGCTCCTCGCTCCTCAGTCCAGGCGGCGCCGCGCCCGTTCGGCTCGCTCACGACCGCTCCAGGTCCTTGTCTTTCCGCTCCACG
>DASYXX010000610.1:0-3950 GCA_035934395.1 Streptosporangiaceae bacterium | reverse complement strand
GACCACGAGCTGAGCGTCGAGGAAGGACCGCAGCACCCGGTTGGCCACCAGGAGGTCCGACCGCTCCAGCACGGCTCGCCCGTCGGCTACCGTCTCCCAGCCGGGATCGAGCCGGTCAAGCTCGGCCTGGAGCACCGCGCGATAGGCGGTCTTGTCCGGAAAGAAGAACTCGAACTTGAGCTGATCCCGCAGCCGCATCGCCTCATCCCACCGGCCGCCGGGCGCGCTGAGCATCACCAGTTCCGCCACCGCTCGGTCGACGAAATGGTGGATCGCGCTGTTCCGGTAGAACGCCGCGACCAGGTGCTGGCCCCGTTCGATGGCGTAAACCGGCTCCTCCCCGCCCGCGTAGACGGTGACCACATTCTGCTGGGACAAGGCGCCAAGCACCCGCTGCACCCCGGCGCCGGTGTCCAGGATCTCCCGCGAGTACGGCAGTCCCCGCTCGGCCAGGTAACCGCGCAACGGCTCCAGAACTCCGCGGACCTGACCCAGAGTCAGCGCACGGTCGCGAACCCCCAGCAGCGCCAGCGTCACCAGTGCCGTTGCGGTCACCGGGGTAACCCCGTTGATCCGGACAGCTACCTCGAACGCCACTTTCTGCAACGCCAGCCGCCAGGCATCCTTGTCGCCGTCAGGGCCGCCCGGCGGCAGTGCCGCGCGCAGCGAAATCGGTTCGGCAAACCGGACGTGGACCGCGCCGATCCGGGCAAGCTGGCCCCGCGCATAGGCCGCCAGCCAGCCCAGGCCTTCGGCCTTCTTCGCGGCCCCGGCCTGCTCGGCGGCCATGGCCGATACCTCGCGGAGCTGGTCGTAGGTGATCGCCACCGGCACGAGGCAGGCGTCCTCGGCGTGGCCCCGGGCGACGGCCTCGGCCACGTAGCCCAGCAAGCCATAGCGAGGCGGGCGCAGCTTTCCGGTCCTCGAGCGGCCGCCCTCCATGTACCACTCGAGGTTGAAGCGCTTGGCGAGCAGGAAACCGAGGTACTCGCGCAAGGCCAGCTTGTAGATCTCGTCCTCGCCGAAGCTGCGCCGGATGAACACAATGCCGGCCCGCCGGGCCAGCGGGGCGATCGGCCAGAACCGGAGGTTGTCGCCGCCGAGCACGTGGTTACGGGGGAAGTCATGCTCGGCGAGGATATCGGCGAGCAACAGCGGATCGGCGTACGAGCGGTGACTGGGCAGGAAGACCAGCGCGTGGTCGCGGTTCAGCGCCCGCCACCGGTCCAGCCCGGCGGTGTCAACCTGCACGTCCCACGCGTAAGCGTGCAGCGGGCGCAGCGTGCTGGACAGCAGGTCGACCGCGATCGGGCTCATCGAGGCAACCAGACTGTCCAGGTCCGCCTCGGCGCGCCCCATCGCTTCCTGCTCGGTCAGGCCCAGCTGGGCCGCGAGCCGGGCGACCTCGGCGCGGAAGTGCGGGCTGTCCTCAATCGCCTCGGTGACTTCCTTCGGCACCTTGTACCGGTACCCGAGCAACGCCCGCTCGGAGCGGTCCAGCGCGAGTCTGGCCTGCCGAGACACAAAATGAGCGAACGAGCCGGTGCCACCCCACCGGCCGCGCAGCGCGGCCACCGTGGCGGGCTCCGCGACCACCATCCGGGCCCGGTCCGGCTCGCGCCGCATGATCCGGTACTGCCAGAACGCCGGCGGCCGCCGCGGGTTGACCTGCGACAGGACGTCCGACCAGCGGACCCGCCGTTCGCCGCCTCGTTCACGCGGCAGCCATGCGACGCGGACGGCCGTGACCACCGTCTCCGGTACCGCCCGGTCCAGCGACCGCGCCAGGTCCGGGCCGTCCAGCGGCAGCACTACTGACGGGCTGAGGTGCCCGTCACGCAGCCATCGCGCGACCAGCGCGCGCTCTGCGGCGCTCGCCGGCCCGGCCAGCAAGACCAGCGCCGCGCCGCCAGCAGCCCTGTTGCCTGTCGCGGGCTGCGCTGACCGGGGACCGCCCATGCACGCCCTCCCTCAGCCACATCCTCCCCCATCGGTGTGATGACGGTCACCCCCCAGCCCAGCCTGCCGTGTGGGCGGTCGCACGGCTGGGAGTGGGTAAGCGAGCCGCTGTAGCGGCCAGCGAAGCGCGGCATCTCGCCGCCGTGCGGCAACCAGCCGGCCGCCGATGCGCATCACAAGTTCCGCGGCTACTTCCGCCGGGTGCGGCGCACCATGAGCACCAGCAGCATGGCGATGATGATGATCAGGACGGTGAGAAGCATAGCCTGCTCCATTCGATGATCTCGGGCATCTGGCGGCCTTCGGCTGACCCCCGTGCCTGCCGCCACTCTACGTTGGCAACACATAACTAGCAATTTTTTTCCAGAAACCCTGGTAGCATTTCAAGCAGGAGCGGCCGGACCGCGAGAAGGGCCCTTGCCGGGCTTGCGGGCATCCGCGCCGGCAGCGGCCAGCCGGCATCAAGGGGGGTCTGAGTCCTGCCGACCGGCGCATCACGCGGCAGCCGTTCGGCAGCCTGCTCAGTCTCAACCCTGATCGGAGACCGCAATGAACTCGGGAACCGAGGTCAGTCCCACCCTGGAGCTTTCCGTCCGGACTGCGGGCGGCGTCACCATCGCCGAGCTAACCGGCGAAGTCGACATCGCCAGCGTCCCGGCCTTGCGCGAGCAGCTGCTCCGCTTGCTCCGGCCTGGCTCCAGCCGGCTGGTCATCGACCTGTCCAAGGTGAGCTTTTGTGACGCCAGCGGCCTCGCGGTGCTGGTCAGCGCCGGGCGCCGCGCCAGGTTGCTCGGTGGCTTCCTCCGCCTGGCCGCGGTTTCGCCGCAGGTGGGCCGCGTGCTGCACCTCACCGGACTCCTCCGGAGCTTCGCGATCTTCCCCACCGTCCAGGCCGCGGCCACCGGGCCGCGGCCCGCCCACTCCCCGGCAGTCGCCGCAACCGCAACCCGCCTGAGGCAGATCCTCAATCCCGCATCCCGGCCCGCAACGACCTGATACTGGGTCAGGCCCCGAAGCCACGGCAGTGGCGAGAGAGCGCCCTTCGAAGGTCAGCCCCCCTGCCAGCCTCCCGAGAAACGATCATCAAACCCTTGGCGTCGATTTGGGCCAAGTTGCCGCCCTGGTCGGTCACGTCGGCGCGTCGTCGCCGACGAGGAGGGCCAGGACCTCGCCCAGGGTGCGTTCCCGGCTGGTGGGTTCTGGCAGCGGGAGGTGCGCCTGGATCTGATAGCGGTTGCGGCGGCCGTCCTTTTGCTTGACGATGTAGCCGGCCTGAGTCAGATCAGTGACTATGCCGTAGGCGCTGCGCTCGGTGATGTCCAGCCTGGCCGCGATGTCGCGCAGGCGAACCCCCGGGTCGTGTGCGATCAATAGGAGGACCCGGCCGTGGTTGGTCAGGAAGCTCCAGCTCGGGGTGGCCAACAATCCCGTCCAATTCTGGAAGTGATTTGCTAGTTTTAGGTTACCAGTGTAGCGTCGAAGACACGGCACCGGTTTCAGCCGCCGACGGCGGCCAGCTACCCGGGGTTACCGGAGGCGGTCATGTACGTGGCCTGGTCATTATGACCGGCCGTGCCCATGGCCGCGACGGTGCCGCGTACCCGGCTGAGACCATAAGTGCCCTAGGCTGCCGGGCTGCGGCCGCCAGGACCGGCGGCCGCAGGATCGGCAGCACTGAGACGACCAAGACGTCCTCGGCGGACGACGGCGCGCCCTTCCCCGCGCAGCGCCCGGCCAGGCCTCGGCGCGGGCGCCCTGGCCCGGACATGATCGTGACCGAAGCAAGTCACGCCCGCGCGCAGCTGACCCCCGCGATGCTGGGCGTCAGCTAACGTCCAGCTGACTCCCTCTGCCCAGCGCGATCCACCGCGGCGGGTACCCCCGACACGGCGCCTCTTCCATCAACGAAAGGGAAACGTCATGCCCGAGCCAGCCACGCCTCTCCATGGCGCGACCGCCGCCCCGCTGCGCCCATCCCGCAACGGTTCCGC